>JAIBDK010000256.1 GCA_024679435.1 Gammaproteobacteria bacterium
GTGAGTGTGGGGAATGCGTCGGTTTCGGTTGTCGATTCGGATATTATAAAAGCGTCTGAACTTTATCAGGAGGGGAATATCGACCAAGCCATTACAATGTTTGTGGTGGCCGCGTATGCCGGTTCAGCAACGGCTAAATATAATCTTTCGGTTATTTACTTTAATATGGAAAGAACTGATTTGAATATTAAGGAGTTTGAATTCTGGTTAAAGGAATCTGTCAAAGCAGGCGATTCTGATGCGCAGTTCAATCTTGGTATGCATATGATTGGAAACGAGGATAAATTTGAGCACGTTGTGAAAGGAGTGGCATGACTAAAAATATCGTCCGGAGACGGTGATCCGCGAGCCCAATATAACCTGGGCTATCTTTCCTTAGATGCATAGATACGGGTTTGATCCGGAGGCAGGGTGTGGTCTGGCTGCTGAAAGCGGCGAATACCGGAGACGACTGAGCTCTGGATTTGATTCAGCAAATTCAGAAACAAAAACTCCTTCGCCCTGCGCCACTGTATCCAATTGATTTCGAACTTAAATCCAGTAACGAGAAATGGAAATATTTAGTAAACCGTGATGATGCCAATGTCTATGCTATTGAGTTTGATCCAGACAGCCGGGTTTAAATGGTCAGATTAAAAGTTACGGGCTGATATATCTAATGCTTGAATTCAGCGAACGCTTGAAATCAGAAACATTATAAAGAGGATCACTGCGACAATCGGAATAATTAAACCCATCCAGTCTTTGGGTGCATCCTTGCTGTTTGCTATCATTTGTCGGGTGCCCGGAAGCATCCAGAACAGAACACCCAGGGCTACGATGCCGACAAAAACCTTTTCCCAGATACTCATCAAGTTGCGCGTCAGGTAAACAGGGTCATTATTTTTTAACCCATTTGCCGTTGACTTTTATGAAATGGCCTTTCTTGGTCAGGCTCATGGCTTTTTCTCCGGCGACAGATTCTACGGCCTTGACGGAAGTCCCGTTGCTTTTTGAGATTTTCTTGTACTGCGCATTTCTGCGTCCGTTAACGTCTTTTATTAACTGTTTTGTTGCGTCGTCTGGTGTCTTTACCGATTCCAGATATCCGCTCGGAGTTTCGCCTACCAGTCCCTTGTTTTTTGCCTCTCCAAGATCCAGAGCCCATGCGCTATTAAATAATAACAGGGTGCCGGTAAATAAAATAATCAGTAGTTTTTTCATGTTTATGGCTCTAGTTTAAAATAATCCGCTTTCTTCGGTGAATACATCTTCAAGGTCTTTTTCCACCTTGACGCGAATTTCATGCTCAATTTTTACATTGAGGTTGATTGTGACAGGTTCTGATGGCGCGGTTACTTCTACCTTAGGCGTGCAATTGACCAGGCCAAATCCTGTAAACAGAAAAACTGTCACTGTTAGGTATCTATTCATTATTATCGACTCTGGTTTATGTGCTTGTTGTATACGACTACCTGCTAGTCTGAAACTGGGAGACTTTCCCGAAGCTTTTTATCAATACCACGATTAAGTTTGTTGGCGTATTCTAAACTTGCCAGCAATGATAATACATTCTGTTCGCTATTTATATTCAAGTGAACCGGTCTATTGTTTTCAAGATTGGGGCTGCTGCCCTCTATGTGGAAGTTAACCAGAAGTTCTCCATCGGGTTGATAATCCACATCTGCAGTCAGAACCTGATAGCTAAATTCGGATAGTGCACTGAGTACCGTGTCTGTTAGTGGATTATCCAGGGACTGGGCGATAGATGGATCTACATTGTAGTGAATTACCCCACCATCTTTCTGGTTGTTGAATTTTCCTCCACTGATGCTGAATCCCTGGTTGCTGATTTTGAGTGGTAACATTCCATCAAGTTTGCCGCTAGCATCCAGGCCTTCAATTTGCTGGAGTTCTATGACTTTGCCGATATCCAGATTATTAATAGACAGATCGATCGTGCTGGTATCGGAACCGGGGTCATAGACAAACTTGGGGCTCGATAGATTGCTACCCAATATCTCTGCCTTTAGATCGGTAATCTTTAAAGCGGGTAATTCACTATTTTGCGATTCAATCAACCTAATGTTCATTTCTATATTTTCGAGTTCTGTGCCGTATTCTAGGTGATCGATATTAATACTGGCTGAATCGATATTGGAATAATCAGTATTAGTCTGTTTGTTTTTGTCACTTTTTTTGTGCTCAGGGGGCAGGATTATGGGGCCGCTGATGTTCAACCCGTTGAATGATATGTCGTCAAATTGCCCTGAAGCATTTTTAAGGCTGATGTTGATGAGACCGACAAGGCCTTGTCTCGAATTCCAGCTTGCCTGAGCACTGCCTGAAAACTCACCCTGATCAAAATTTAAACTTTTCAGGGTTTCATTAGCCAGTTGAAGACGATCGAGTATGTTGATGAGATGCGGATAATATGGGGAGAGTTTTAGCGGGGTTGTCTGATTCAGGTTGAAATTAAGTTGGTTGTGGATATCCTGTGCTTCCATCGAAAACGCAATCGCCGGTGGAATGTCCCTGAATTCAAATTCACCGGTGCTTTGTAGTGATGATCCGTTTTTGCTGAGGTCGAATATTGCAGATTCGAGGGCGATTGATTGCTCGTCCAGTATGACTTCGGGGGCGGTTGCGAATACACTTATTGTTTGGGATGACTCGGAGAGCAGGTCTGTTTTGATTTCAAGTTTTTCGGCTTCCAGTTTTGTATTTCTGATTCCTGTCGGATTCTCAGAGTGGTAATGAATATCGGGCTTATTTATTATCAGCTTACCGCTTTCAACCTTCCATGCGTTGTCCTGATTATGGGCAGACAAGAGTATGTGGAGGTCCTGTGTTACCAGGGTTTGCAGTTGAGTAGCGGATACTCCTTCAGCTTTTAAACTATCTGCACTGAAAGCTGTTCCCTTAAGTAGATCAATTTTGTAGCTGTTTTCAATTTCCACTAATGTCAGCACCGGGTCAAACCGGACATTTTTCAGATGAATTCCCGTAATATCAAGTGTTTCTGCTTCTACACGAGTCTGTGGCTTGAGGGTGGCGGATAGTGTTTTGTGTTCGAGAGTTACTATTCCATGATTATTTATACTCAGTTTCTGAACAAGCATTTCTGGAGTTTTTAGTTGTTCTATGGATAGATTGAGCGATTTGACGTCTATTTTCCCGAGCTTGGGATATTCGATTTCCTCCGGAAAATTGATGCTTGTCTTCAGATTAATGTTGTTGGCTGACCGTCCAGAATAGTGTAACTCTGGTGAGCGGGCCTGCAAATCGAGCTGGAAATTCCGCTCGATTGAATCGGTGACGATTGCAAATTCCAGCGCGATCTGTCCTGTTGGGCTGGTGGCGGCAGATTCTCCAGATTGAGTAATCGTTGTCGTCTTCTCTAATGGTTTAAACCCCCATTGTAAAAAGTTTTCCAAAGATAATGTCAGTAAACCCTCCGCACGTGGTTTGTTATGTTGTTGCGCAACTATTTCCATCATCAGAGTTGCAAGTTCAGTGGTCTCGTCATCACCCGGGGTACTTGTCAGCGTAGCGGAAATTTGATTTCTATCACCATTGATAGTGGTATGTGCGACAGCCTGCCAGCGGGAATGAGTGAGCTTCACCGTGCTGAAATTCTGTGCTGAGGATATCGAGAGAATAACAGGGTTATAGCGTTGTGAGCGATTGCCATTGTGTTCCAGCGACAATTCTTTAACTGAAATCTGTGCAATTGGAAACGGAGTACTGATCGCCCGTTCCATCAGCTTTAAATAATTTTCCGGGGCGACACGGATTAACTTGCTGTCAGGCGTTTCTTCGATCTGAATATTCAGACTATCTGCCTTAATCTCATTCAACCGACCTCGATACAGATTTTCAAGCGTATACGACACGCTGAGCTGTTGCCCTGATACGCGGATTTTTTGCTCCGGGTCGTCCACGGAGAAATTGAAGCTGGAAAACGTCAGACTGGACAAATCCAGACTTTCCAGTTGGTAATCAAGGTCTTCTATGGTAAGGCCCTTTGCGGCAAAGCCGTCAAGGGCCATACTCAGAGCAAATTCAGCGATCTGTAGTCTGGATTGCCAGACTAACATGATGGCAAGAAATACTGCCGGAATCCACCAGGGTATAAATCTCAGCAGGTCCCGCATCAGTTTGTATCGTTGGCCAGTCGGTAGCTTTTCAGGTTAACACCAAGTTCGATATCGGTCCGGAGCTGAAA
>JAIBDK010000023.1 GCA_024679435.1 Gammaproteobacteria bacterium
GAAATGCAGTGGTGCCGTTAGGCAGCGTTTGAATCATCTGGCCGCCGTATCCACGCATGGTTGGAATCCAGAATAATCTGCCAGACAAAGATTGATAAGGGAAATGCCAGGCTGCACCGTAATACCGAATTTCCCCGTCTTCGGTATGGGTGCCTGTGGGCAGTCCTTTTTTGACCAGAGGATTAAAAATATCGTCCAGTATGTCGGCATTCAATATCTGCTGACCGTTAATTATTCCCTTATCGTGCAATAACTTGCCCAATCCGGCTACGTTGTCCATGGTCAGCAGCAGACCGGCGTCACTGAGGGGCACTTCCCTGGATGGATCGGTTTCAATGGTATGAAACTTTACGGCATGGTAAATGTGCGCCGGTAGATACACTTCATCCCGGACCATATCCCAAATCCGCTTCTCATTACCGCACTTCAATTTTAAAAAAGCATCTAGCGCAGCACCCGCTATGTACAGGTCCTGATCACGATAACGAGCCACGGTTCCTGGTTTCCAGGGAAAAGATGGACAGGCAAACGCGGCAATATTTTTAGCATGGGCAGAGGGCGCCAGAAACCAGTCGAAATAGTGCTGATGACTTTCAAGCCCGCGTTCTTGCTGGCTGGCTTCCTCATAATCCAGCAAATAGTCGGCCAGTATATTAAGCGACTCAGCATTTGATCCAACCGTTCCTATGCCAGTAGCCATATCCAGACAATGGCCAATAGTGATGTCTTGCCAATCCGGGATATCTTTGGCTTCCGGGATAAGGTTTGCAACTTTTTCTTGACGAGGATCACACCCCGTCAGTTCGGCAATTCGCATACAGGCGATGGTGCAGAATGCCGTCTTGGTAGCTGACCAGATACCAAACTTCATTGCCCGGGGATAAGGATAGTCGCCAGCGACGGTTTGACACGGCGTAGCGAAGATTTCATCATCGATTACCAGGCCACTTACCACTGAGCTTTGACCGCTAAACCCTTCATTGATATCGTTCAGATAAACTTCTGTTTCGCTATTTCTCCAGCTTTCCAGCGACAACAACGGGCGATAGTTTTTTTTCTCCGTTTCAAATAACTGGGCGGCGCCGATTATAGATCGAGAGTCAGGGCTTTCTACCCGAGCATCAAGAAAGCCTCGGGGATAAAAACCGTCGGGACATAAAAATGATTTGGTTTCGGCAACAATTTGAACATACACAGGAGACACCTTGTTTTCATCATAAACAAAGGTCGCGATGCCGTGATGGGTATCGTTCTCAAAAATATTTGACAGCTGAAACGGCAGGGCCGCTCTTGACCAGCCATGGTCTTCGTTTTCTATCCAGACCCTGCCCGGAGAAACCGTAAGATCCCAATAACTTTTTCCATTCGAATTGTGGATCAGGTCTCTTTCCACGGGAATTAAATCGGTATCATTGACAAAAAGGGTGATACGGGCACAGGGGAAAAGATCAATTCGTTGATGATGGATCCGAATCCGATCCGGGTCTACGCAACCAACATCAAACTGCAAGGGTGTTTCCGGGATAACAAGCACAAAGCTCCTCGACAAGGGAGAGGTTATCGCACCGCCATCTTGGGAATTTGCGGGTTCAAACCCGCTATTCTCAACCATGCGCTCAGGAAATGCTCTGCTGAGCAGTTGTTTTACGGTTAATTTTTTTCTCATTTATTTTTCACAGCAGCAACCTCGGCTCAAATTCGGTCAGCTTTTAACCCTTTCCATCGCAGGATCATACAGCGGTTTCGTATGGACCCGGGCAGCCACTCTTCGGGTCGCTACTTCGAGCTCATAGCGCCCTTCAGCAATCCATTCACTATCCACACCGTCAGCGTTTCGCAAATATCCCATGCCAATCTGCTTGCCCAAAGTGTAACCGTATCCTCCGCTGGACAGCCAGCCAACCCGGTGGTTGTTGCGGTAAATTGTTTCACGCCCTACCAGAGTCACATCAGGATCATCGACGGTGAAGATAACCATCTTTTTGGGCAGTGGCTTTTTAGCCTGCTCAAGCAGGGCATCGCGACCGATAAAGTCTAAACCAGATTTAAGCTTTACCGCGAATCCAAGACCTGCTTCCAGCGGAGAATGATCCGGGGAAAGATCTGAACCCCAGGCACGATAGGCTTTTTCGAGGCGAAGCGATTCAATGGCCCGATAACCCGCGTTGGCGATGCCGTACTGTTTGCCGGCATTCATTAAGGCCCAATAAACAGAAAGGGCATTTTCAACAGGAAAATGTAATTCCCAACCTAGCTCACCGACATAGGTCAGACGAATTGCCAGTGTCTCAACCCCTGCAATTTTTAGATTTCTTGCACAACCGAACGAAAAGCCCTGATCAGACACATCAGTATCGGTCACACTTTCCATAACTAACCTGGAACAGGGACCCATCACAGACAGCACCGCATTACTTGCGGTTATATCTTCAAGTCTGACATCTTCATTTTTTTTAAAATGAGATGTAATCCAGTGACTGTCATGGGTAACCGAACCGGTTCCCGTAATAATATAGTATTCGTTTTCGGATAGTCGGGTAACGGTTAAATCTGCTTCGATACCACCTCTGGTGTTTAAAAGCTGGGTGTACCGGGTTTCCAGCAGGGGGCAATCGACATTAGCACCGCAAATCCGGTTCAACGCAGTTTGCGAATCTTTCCCGGCCACCCTGAATTTGGCAAAAGAAGACTGATCAAAAATCGCAACCCGCTCCCTCGCAGCCCGATGTTCGTTACCGACATGTTCCAGCCAGTTTGGTTTCTCAAACGAGTAAACGTCAACGGCATCGACACCTTGCGGTGCAAACCAGTTGGGTCGCTCCCAACCCATCTTCTCACCGAAACACGCTCCCTGTTCTTTTAACACTGAATACAAAGGCGACTGATTTCTCGGCCGGGCACTGTTGTGTTCTTCTCCTGGCCAGGCAATAGTGTAATGCTTTCCGTACATTTCCATAGTGCGGGACTGAATCCATTCTCGTTGACGGTGCACGTTGCCAAATCGCCTGATGTCCACGGCCCAGAGATCATAGGGAGGTTCTCCATCAACTATCCACTCTGCCAGCGCTTTGCCGGCACCACCGCCGGAAGCAATACCAAAAGCATTGAATCCCGCTCCGACAAAATAGTTTTTCAGCTCCGGGGCTTCGCCTAAAATAAAGTTACCGTCCGGCGTAAAGCTTTCCGGGCCGTTAATAAGCTGCTTAATTCCGGCATTTTCCAACGCGGGCACTCTGGGCAAAGCAAGCTCCATCATTGGCCCAAAATGATCCCAATTGGAATCGAGCAGCGCAAAACTGAAGTTAGCCGGCAAACCTGATTCTGCCCACGGAATAGGGTTGGGCTCATATCCTCCCATTACCAGACCACCCACTTCTTCCTTGTAATAGGTCAATCGATCCGGGTCTCTGAGGGTAGGCAATTCTGAACCCGCGCCGTCAATAGGCTCGGTCACCAGATATTGATGCTGAACGGATACCAGGGGCACGTTCACACCCGCCATCTGTCCAAATTCACGGGCCCACTGCCCGCAGCAGTTCACCACTGTTTCTGTCTTGATTTCACCGAGACCCGTACTCAGACCGGCTATCACACCATCCTTAATATGGATGGCGCTCACATCACAATGTTCAATAATCGTAACACCACGTTTTTTTGCACCTGACGCCAATGCCCGGGTGATGTCCGCAGGATTAGCCTGTCCATCTGTTGGCAGGAAAGCGGCTCCCAGTACATCATCCACGTTCATGATAGGCCACAGGTCAAGGGCTTCAGAGGGAGTCAGCAAATGCATATCCAGACCGAAGCTGTGCGCGGTGGTGGCCTGTCTTTTAATTTCAGTCATCCGCTCCGGCGTGCAGGCAAGTCGCAGTCCGCCATTCATTTTCCATCCCGTGGCCTGACCGGTTTCCTGCTCCAGCGATTTGTAAAGATCGATCGAATGACCGAGCAGCTGCGTTATGCCGGCCTGACCTCTCAATTGTCCGACGAGCCCGGCGGCGTGCCAGGTGCTGCCGCTGGTCAGTTCATGTCGCTCCAGTAGAACCACATCTTCAACGCCGAGCGCAGCCAGATGATAAGCCGTGGAGCAACCAACGATTCCACCGCCGACGACGACGATCTGGGCATGATCTGGTAATTTACCGGTCATGGTTTAAATCTCCTGAAAATCTCGGGTTAAGAAAGGCGTTCACTATGATTTCTCCGGCTCAGCTATTTCACTGAATGCTGCAAATGCAGATTCAAACCTGGCAAGATTTTCCGCCGTATAGGCAACGTAATCAAAGTCGAGCTGCGAATGAATTTCAGAAACCATACTCCACATACTTTCCCTTAACAGAGAACCACATTTCATGGCCTGATAAGAAATCCACAACGACTCCGTTAGCACCTCTTCAAAATAAGTTTCCAGCATCCACTTTTCCTGTTCATCATCCAGTCCGTTGTTTGAAGCCAGACCACCAAGATCAAAAAGCGGGCTGTTGAAACCCGCGTAGTCAAAGTCGATCAACCACAATCGCTTGCCATCATCAATAAAATTTGACGCAAGCAGATCGTTGTGCCCAAAAACGATATCTATCTTGCCCACAGCGCGCTCCAGACGGCTTGATTTGAGCAGCAGATCCGGCAACACATTACACATCCGGGAATTACCCGTCCGTAACGTCGAGGCATAATCTCTAACCACCTGAAAGACCCAGAAAATCATAGCCGGGCCCCGGAAGAATTTGGGCACATCGTTGTGGCAGCTTTTAATGAGCGGCAGGATTTTTTGTAAATTTTCCGGTTTCCGGATATCATCTTCTGCGAATGTCCTGCCGTGGATAAACTCCAACACCATGATGCCGGGCTCCTTGTGCACTACCCCGGGAGATAATCCGGCTTCCCAGGCTGCTCGGCTGGCAGCAAGTTCGTTAAATCGCATCACCCCGTGCAACGGTATATCGTCCCCTGCCCTGACGAAGTAATCCCTGCCATTATCATTGACGATATAATTGTCATTGGTAATTCCACCGGACACGGGCTGAGGATCCACCGGGGAGTCCCACAACGTCATATTCTTTATTTTTTCAACGGCGTTACTCATCATCGTATTCCATAATTTTAGATTTAATGATTGATTCAAAGATTCGATTCAAAATGGTCATCAGGACTCCCCCAGCATGGCGCGCTTGCGCTTCACCCAGGCGGTAATCAAGCGATCAGAAATAATCGCGATAAACGCCACAGAAACACCGGCTACGATACCGCGCCCGGTATCCGCTTTGGTCAAGGCAATGTAAACCTCCTGCCCAAGATCCCTGGTGCCCACCAGAGCGGTAATTACCAACATCGACAGCGCCATCATTATGGTCTGATTAATGCCAAGCATTATTTCCGGCAGTGCGATGGGTAACTGAACTCTTTTTAGGATCTGCCAGCGGGTGCAACCAAGCGCCGTGGAAGCTTCAACCAGATGGATCGGAATTTGACGAATTCCATGATCGGTATAGCGAATTGCCGGCGCCACCGCATAAACCACCACGGCAATCATGGCGGCAAAGTCACCAACTCGAAAAAGCATAACCACCGGAATCAAATAGACAAAGGACGGCAATGTTTGAAGTGTATCCACACATACCTGAACCACCCGATGCACTCGCTCATTTCGGGCCGACCAAATACCAATGGGTATGCCAATTAACGCTGCAATCAGTACCGATATCCCACATAAATAAACGGTGATCATGGCCTTCTTCCAACCACCAGTCACCACGATAAACAGCGCGAGCGCAATGGCCAGAAGGCTTAGCCTTACGCCGCCAAGCCGATAACCCAGTAGCCCAACAAATGCGACAACAACAATCCAGGGAGTGGCCAGCAAAAATCGCTTGGTGGGGATCAATACGTTAACCAGTAAAACCGTTTTAAACGCTTCCAGTTGATCGAAGTAATTGACGTTGATCCATTTCACCAGATCTCCCCAGAACCCGGCAGTAGTCAACTGCCAGCTTTCAGGATAGGTTCTAATCGCGGGTATAAAAAAGGACGCGACCCATGTAACGACTACCATCGTGGCAGCGAGATAAATCATCTTCTGCCGACGAGCCCGATAGGTATCGTGTTCAAGATGTGCGGGTGGCGGGCGCTTACTATAAGCCTGACTCAATCGATCAAGCGTGATTGCGAGCAGGGTAATGGCGATACCCGCTTCAAGACCGGAGCCAATAGCCAGTCTTTTCAGGGAGCTCAACACATCAAAACCCAGGCCACCAGCACCAATCATGGAAGCAATAATAACCATGTTGAGAGACAACATAATTACCTGATTCACCCCGATCATGAGGCCAGATCTGGCAGAAGGAATCTGCACTTTCCATAACAACTGTTTCGGAGTACAGCCTGCCATTTCGCCATATTCAACCCGATCATCCGGAACCTGTTCAAGAGACAGTATTGCGATTCTAACCATCGGAGGGGTCGCATAAATCATGGTCGCAATCATGGCCGCCACCGGTCCGAATCCAAACAGAAAAAGAATCGGTACCAGATAAGCAAATACCGGGACGGTCTGCATCAGGTCAAGTACCGGAATAATCAGGCGTTTCACCCCCGCGAACTTGAAAGCCAATATTCCGATACCGAGCCCCGCGCCAATGCCCAGAGGAACCGCTATAAAAATAGCACTCAACGTCACCATCGCACTTTCCCAACGCCCGAAAATGGCGAGATACAAAATGCAAGCTCCAACAAGCAGTCCCAGCCCCCAGTCCTTGATGGCGATACCCGCAAGCACAAACAGCCCCACCACGGCAATCCACGGTAGCGGAGGTAACACGGCTTCAGCACCGGGGTCGGTTGAAAAAGCAAACCCCTCAACCAGCAAATTGTTTACAAAGGTCAGCGGCCAGCTCAGCACCCAGGAAACGGAGCGAGTCATTTCCTTGAATGTAAATACACCAAAGTCCAGATCATTGATCAACCAACTCATAAAATCACTGATCCAGCCTTTCAATGGAATCACCCAGCCACGCGGATATTTCATGGCCCAGGGCCACAAATCCTGATAGACAGTGATCAGAATCGCCAGAGCAACAAATACCGACCAGATAAAAATGCCGGAGCGGAAAAAACAGGTCCGCGACATCTGAGGAACGTCAGCAACAGCCTCACTCATTTCAACTAACTCATGCCGCCCGAATCACACAATCTGGTTATCGATCCCGGCAAGCACCGGGATGATGTGGCCGGGTTCCAGCCGCCCTACCACTTTCCCGGAATCATCAAGCACCGCCATCGCCCGATCCCGGGAGATAACTTCCGGTGCAACACTTTCGATACGCGAATGGGGAAAAATATCTGCGCCGTGCAATTCATCTCCACTCGGTTCGGACATTACGCTTGCAACCGACAAGACCTTGGCTCTTGGGATTTCACTGGTGAATTCTCTGACATATTCATCAGCAGGCGCGAGCACAAGTTCTTCCGGGGTCCCAATCTGGATCACTTTCCCAGCTTTCATAATGGCAATGCGATCCGCCAGACGAATCGCCTCATCAAAATCATGAGTAATGAACACAATTGTTTTTCTCAGCAGGCTTTGCAATCTTAGCAGTTCATTCTGCATCTCCCGACGAATGAGAGGATCCAGCGCGGAGAAAGGCTCATCCAGAAACCAGACCTCGGGGTTGACCGCAAGCGACCGGGCAATGCCGACACGTTGCTGCTGTCCTCCGGACAACTCGTGGGGATAATAATTTTCCCTGCCCTTAAGTCCGACTAACTCGATCATTTCCAGAGTCCGGCGAGTTCGTTCGTCGGTGCCGGTGTTCTGAATTTCAAGAGGAAAAGCAACATTGCCAAGTACGGTCAGGTGAGGCAATAAGGCAAAATGCTGAAATACCATTCCCATCTTGTGACGTCGCAGCTCAATCAACTGACGTTCACTGATATCAAGAAGATCTACGCCGTCAATATTAATTGCTCCGCTGGTTGGCATTATCAGTCGCGACATACATCGCAACAACGTGGATTTTCCCGAACCGGACAATCCCATGACTACAAAAATCTCTCCTTCAGCAATTTCAAAGGATGCATTCTGCACGCCGGCAATCAATCCTTCACGCTGAATATCTTGTTCCGTTGGCGAGGGGTAACGCCCAAGAAAGGTGTCTGCGCCCGCGCCAAAAAGCTTCCAGACGTTAGAACACTTGAATTTTACTGACCGTTCGGTCATGACATGAATCCTGAAAAGGGGTTAAATCTGAACCGAATAAGTTCGAAACACACCTCAGAAAATTTATCAATACTTTACGTCGTCATCGTAGACGGGAGCGGTTAGCTCCCGTCTACGACCATTCAACAATTGATTATCGAAACCGGATTACCCACACTGGGCCCAGGCTGACCAGGTATCCTTGTTATTGTTAAGCCAGTTTTCAACGACATCTTCCAGAGACTTGCCGTTGAGATCAACTTCACCAACCATGGTGCCCATGGCCTGGTTATCAATGGTGAAAGCCTGAATAGCAGAATATGCACAAGGCCATTTGTCTGCGCCGTCTTTCCAACCCACTTTTTTGATCCAGCCGCGAGGCTTACCACAGTCATACGCCATATCCGGGTTCAATCCAACCGACGCATCTGAATAGCACTCACTACTGTATGGGGGAAATTCGACAAACTCACCTTCAAATTTAATGGGCGCCCAGTGCGGAGTATAAATCCAGCCAAGCCAGGGTGCCTTTCTTTGATAGGCAGATTCAAGCTCAGCAAAAAGTGCGGCGTCGGTTCCGGCGTGAACCACTTCAAAATCCATCTCAAGGGCTTCCACACGCTCATCATCCCAGCCACCCCATGTGACAGGGCCGCCAAGATAACGACCGCTTGGGGCAGTATCCGGTGTAGAAAATGCTTCCGCACATTCGTTCAGCGCTTTCCAGTCCGGCAGCCCGGGACATTTCTCTTTCATGTAAATCGGGTACCACCATTCTTCAATGGCCTGCATCCCGGTTTCACCCAGATCCATGGTATTACCCGTAGCAAGGCTTTTTTCCATGGCTTCTTTACCTGTGGTTTCCCACATCTCCATGGCAACATGAAGATCACCAGATTCCAGACCGGCAAACTGTGCAAGGTAATCCGCCTGCTGATATTTGATGTTGTAACCCATCTCTTCGAGAACCCGGCCCATGATGGTTGTGGTTACGTACTGGCCGGTCCAGTCATGAAGAGTGAGAATTATAGGATCCTTTGATTCCACCTCAGCGCGAGCAGCGCTGGTGAAAACACCGGTAAAAGCAACCGTTGCTGCTAACAGTGTCAAAAATAAGCGATTACACGTTCTGGTCATTTTGTCCTCCACAGGTTTAGTGACGTAGATTAATTGCAACCATCTGTCAAACCCCATCGATTGATTTTATCGATAGAACCCCGTAAATACCCGGGACAACAGATTACTTGCCGAACATCAATTTAACCACAAAAATAACCTATATCAATAAAAAAACACAATTTCTTTGTATTTTTGTGGTTTTATGTTGAAATATCCCGATGAAAACCGAATCCCGGCACCAGTCAGAAATTCTTAGAATCGCCCAATTGAAAGGTTCCTGCACTATTATCGAGCTCGCAAATCAGCTTGGCGTCTCCGATGAAACTGTCCGCCGCCATGTAAAACCACTGGTGGAGAAAGGCTCCGTATACAAAGTGCATGGTGGCATCGTTCTTCCAGATCGGCTTCACGAAGCGCCCATGGAACGGCGAATGGATCAAAACCGTGATGCCAAAATTGGTATCGCTACCGCCGTAGCAGATCTCATCGAAGATGGTGATTCACTTATCCTCGACACTGGATCAACAACCGCCTATGTTGCCCGGGCACTTTCAGGGCGCAATCATCTAAAAGTGATTACTAACTCATTGCAAATTGCCCGCACCCTTTCCCGGGAATCCACCAATCAAATTTATATGATTGGTGGCGACCTCGATGCCGACGTGCTCGCTACCTTTGGCCCGTCTGCCCTGGATTTCCTCAAGCAGTTTCACGTTCGTCACGGAATACTGTCCATCGGCGGCATCAACGAGAGCAACCAGCTGATGAATTTCGAACTCCGAGAGGCTGAGTTTTCACGGACGGTTATCCAACAATCCGCCTCGGTGACCGTTGTTGCCGATCATACAAAATTTAGCCGTCGGGCACTGGTAACGGTGGGCAACGTTGCCGACATCGACTGCTTTGTTTCCGACCAGCAGCCTCCCGAACATTTTCTGGAAGAGTTAGTGCGCCATGACGTGAATCTAATTACCACCTAATCGTGCATAACATTATCGCTACCCTTTTCACTGAAAATTTAACGTTGTAACAGCAAAAATAACCCGGAGATACGCCCATGTATTCTGAAGTATTTGAGTCCCTTTCAAGGATTAATGGTTTCACGGATCTAAACACTGAAAATTGCACGATTGAACGTCTCGGCGGCCTGACCAACCGCAACTATAAGATTGACTGCGATCATGGCAGCTACGTGTTACGCCTCGCCGGGGAAGGCACTTCAGAATATATAAACAGAGAAGTCGAATTTCACAATGCCAGCATCGCCTCCAATGCCGGCGTCAATGCCGAAATTATGCACTTTGATACTGCGACCGGTACGATGATATGCCGCTATATTAGCAACGCAGTTACCCTCGACATCGATACCCTTCGGGACATTGAAGTTGTCCAAAGAACCGGGCACGCATTTCGCAAGCTACATAATTGTGGTCAGGAATTTCAGGGCAACTTTGACCTATTCGAGCAGATTGATCAGTACCTCGACGTGCTTAACAATCTGAATGCAAAACTTCCTGACGGTTATGAACAAGTTCAGCAGGAAGCCGAGCAGGTCCGGACGGCCCTGTCGGCTCACTCACTTCCAGTCCGCCCTTGCCACTGTGACCCCATGGTCGAAAACTGCATAGACAATGGCGACCGGGTGTATATCATCGACTTCGAGTACGCGGGCAATAACGATCCTATGTGGGATCTCGGTGATATTTCCGTAGAAGGCGATTTTACAGCGCAACAGGACGAAGCATTTCTGACTGCCTATTTCGGCCATACGCCTGATCCTTTTGATGTGGGTCGAATGGTAATGTATAAAGCGATGTGCGATTTGCTTTGGACACTCTGGGGTGTCGTTCAACATGCTAACAACAACCCCGTTGATGATTTCTGGGCTTATGCCGTTGGACGCCTCGATCGTTGCAAAGAACTCATGGCCAGCGATGATTTTCCAGCCCAGCTTGAAGCTGTCAGACGAGGTCCCGTCCTTGACTGATCATTACTCAAGTTCAACCGATTCGGCTAACACACAGTATTCGGCTGAGTCCATCAAACACTATGAGGCAGTATTCGGCCAGGATTTTGTCAGCCCTGGAGGCCAGGAAATGGCGATTGAACTGATAAAGGCCCTGGACCTCCAACCAGGCTCAAGAGTACTGGATGTTGGATGTGGACTGGGTGGATGTGCATTCACCATGGCCAGGGATTTTAACCTTTATGTAGACGGCATCGATCTTTCCGAAAACATGATCGAACGTGCAAGAAAAAAATGCAATGAATATGGTCTTCGCTCAAAAGTCAATTTAAGCCTCGGCAACTGTCTGGACCTTGAGGCTGGCCCCACCTATCACGGCATTTTCAGCAGAGATGTTTTTCTTCATATCCACGATAAAAAGCGGCTTTTTAACAACATTAAAAAGGCGCTATTAGCCGGCGGAAAAATTCTGTTCACCGATTATTGCTGTGGCGCAAAACCCTGGTCGAACGAATTTACGGCGTACGTCAACAGTCGTGGCTATCAATTAAATACCGTAGCCCAATACACTCAAATACTGGAAGATGCCGGGTTTCAGATAACCAGCGCCGAGGATGCGACCGATCGATTCATCGACATTCTTAAGGCAGAGCTCAAAAAAATTGCCACTCTCGAATTCAACCCGCCAGAAATAGCCCTGTTGGCTGACAGTTGGCAATCCAAGATTGATCGTGCCAGTCAGGGAGACCATCGCTGGGGAATATTTCAGGCACACCTGTAACCCGCGCCCAGGCTGGTTATCCTTTAATGCTTCGAGAACGCCAGTCGTTATAAATTGGCACCAGTAAAAACAACGCTGCTACCATCAGCAAGCCGGCAGTCAATGGACGATCCCAGAGAAAGTCCATGCCGTTGGCTTTACGAACTGCCCTGCCCAAATTGTCTTCCATCATTCCACCGAGGATAAAACCGATTATCAGGGGCGGCAATGGATAATGTGCAAACCTTAACGCCGTCGCCATGACCCCGAGCCCAACCATGATGAATAGCTCTGTGGGGTTGTTCTGACCAATATAAGCGCCAATCATGGTGAAGAATAATATAAAAGGAATCAGATAGTTCCTTGGAATCTGCAGAAGTTTTGCGATATACGGAATCAACGGCAGATTCAGCACCAGTAAAACCAGATTGCCAATATACATGGAAACAATTACCGACCAAAAAACCTCTGGCCGCTCGACCATCAACCTTGGACCGGGATCAACGTTCAGAGCGATCAACGCACCGAGCAATATCGCGGTGGTTCCTGAACCCGGGATACCCAATGTAAGCAGCGGCACAAAGGAACCGGTGCACGCCGCATTGTTGGCGGTTTCAGGAGCAGCCAGCCCCTTAATCGAGCCCTTGCCAAACTCATCCCGGTCTTTTTTCGGTGCAATATTCCGTTCCATGGCATAACCCAGAAAAGAGGCGATCGTTGCTCCCGCACCAGGCATCACGCCAATCAGAAAGCCGATGATGGACTGCCTGCCAATTACCGGTGATATTCGACGTGCCTCCTGACGGGTAATCCGAAGATTCTCAATCTTCTGGTTGGCGCCACTTTTTGCTTTCCCCCTTGAAGGATCATAGACCAGAGCAAGCGCTTCAGGAATGGCAAACAACCCCATCACCAGAGTAACAAAGTAAAAGCCAGACTGCAGGTCCATCACCCCCAGTGTAAAACGCGGGGCATTGTGCAGCGCACTTTCCCCAACGGTTGCCAGCATTAATCCAAACACCGTCATTAACAGGGCTTTTAAAACCTGCCCCTTGCCGGCAAAAGCGGCAATGGCTGTCAGCCCGCATACCATCAATGCAAAATAATCCGGAGACTGAAATAGCAATGCCACACTGGCCAGTAGCGGGGCAAAAAGAATAAGGAGAATGGCACCAATAGTGCCGCCACAAAAAGACGCGATGGCGGCAACGGTCAGCGCTTTGCCCGCTTCACCCCTGCGCGCCATGGGATATCCGTCAAATGATGAAGCGACCGTTCCGGCAACGCCGGGCGCATTGATCAATATCGATGATGTGGACCCTCCGAATATCGCCCCGTAGTAAACACCGGCTAGTAAAATCAACGCAGCCGTAGGGTCTCCGAGCTTTATGGCAACCGGTATCATGATTGCAATAATTGACATCGGGCCGAGGCCGGGAAGCATACCTATAAAAGTCCCGATCAGCACTCCGATAACCACCATCAGGAGATTATAAAAAGAAAA
>JAIBDK010000021.1 GCA_024679435.1 Gammaproteobacteria bacterium
CCAATAGTCAACTGCAAAAAGCTCTCGGTTTCTGATTGAGACCGGGTCACCCGGTATTCGGTAAATACCGGGACAAATGCAGCTGAAAATGCACCTTCTCCAAATATACGCCGGAAAAAATTGGGAATCCTGAAAGCCACGAAAAATATGTCCGCTGCGGCTTTGTCACCCAGTATATTGGCAAATATCACATCTCTTATCAGCCCACTGATGCGAGACAACAGGGTCATTGACCCGACAATGGATACGGACTTAAGTACTTTTAGCGACATTTACATTGAAATTGTTTGGAATCAACCAGATATCAACAGATATCCTTGTTTTTGACTTGACTTTCCGTGCAAAATTGCCCATATTCCCGCGTCCATATTTTGACCCCTTCTACAGAGGAAGACCCTTGGCTAATACACCACAGGCTAGAAAACGCGCCCGGCAAAACACCAAACGTCGTGAGCATAACGTGAGCCAGCGCTCATCATTGCGTTCGTCCATCAAAAACCTCCTGAAACTGATTTCAGAAAATGACAAGGACGCTGCAAGCGTTGCATATCGCGACGCGACTTCAAAAATTGACAGCGCCGCATCAAAAAACCTGCACCACAAAAATCGTGCTGCACGTCTCAAATCACGACTTAACAGCAGATTGAAGGCGATCAGCGCCTGATCTTCTGAAACGATCGGGTTACGGTGTAAAATCACGCCGTAACCGCAATATTATCACGGTGAATCAACTCGCTTTCACCACCATAACCAAGAATAATTTCAATCTGGTTACTTGATACCCCGATGATTTTTCTGGCTTCATCGGAGTTGTAATTCACCAGTCCCCGGGCGATTTCGTTGTTCATCTGATCGACACAGATGACAATCTCGCCCCGGGTAAAAGAACCCTCCACTTCAGTAACCCCAATGGGTAACAAACTCCGACCTTCCTGTTTGAGAACATTGACCGCACCGTTATCCAGAACCAGTTTGCCGTTCCCCCTGAGTTGACCCGCGAGCCATTGTTTACGAGCGGCTATTCGCCCACTGCCCGGTGTCAGCAAGCTACCCAGTTCTTCGCCACGGCGGATTCGTAGCAAAACATCTTTCTCCTGCCCGGAAACAATCAATGTCGTCGCTCCGGAACCCGAGGCTTTCCGAGCTGCCTTGATTTTAGTTTCCATTCCCCCGCTACCATGCGCGCCCGGGGCACCGGCCATATCCAACAGAGCGGGATCATCCGCTCTGGCATAGCGAACCAGAGTCGCATCTGACGACTCTCTGGGGTCAGAATCATACAGGCCATTCTGGTCGGTCAGCAAAACCAGGCTGTCTGCCTCGACCAGGTTTGCGGCCAAAGCGGCGAGCGTGTCATTATCGCCAAAGCGAATTTCTTCATTCACCACGGCATCATTTTCATTGACAATGGGCACCACACCAAGGCTGAGCAATTCACGAAGGGTATTCCGCGCGTTAAGGTATCTTTGTCGGTTGGCAAGATCCGCATGCGTCAGCAGTATCTGAGCGGTAAGAATGTTGTGGGACCGAAACGATGCCTCGTAACTATGCACCAACCCCATCTGTCCGACCGCGGCGGCAGTTTGTACTCTATGGACTTCGCCCGGGCGCTTGTCCCAACCCAGTCTTCTCATCCCTTCGCCAATGGATCCGGACGACACCAGAACAATATCAACTCCCGCCGATTTAAGTTCAGCGATTTGCTCGACCCAGGAATCGATAGCAGACTGCCGTATACCTGAAGCGGAATCAGTCAGGAGTGACGTACCAATTTTGACAACCCACCGATTAGTGGCTGTGAGAGATTCGCGTGAATTCAATTCGTTGTTCTTAATGGTTGGAATAATTACTGGGTCTGCTCGCCCTTATTTTCTTCAATGGTCTGCAATTCTTCCTGAATCATGTTGAGACGATCCATAATATCATTGGTAAGGGTTGCACAGCCTTCCCGGGTAACCGCAGAAATTTTATACACCGGGCCCTGCCAGTCAAGTCGGTCCACCAGGTCACGGGTGATCTGGTCCGCATCTCCGGCGGGCACACTGTCAATTTTATTCAGTACCAACCAACGCTCTCTGTTTCCGAGCGACTCACCAAAATCGCAGATCTCTCTCTCAATTTCCCGAACTGATTCATAGACATCTTTGCCATCGATGGGGGCACAATCCACCATATGCAGCAGAATACGCGTCCGTTTAAGATGTTTTAGAAACCGGGTTCCCAGTCCAACCCCCTCCGCTGCGCCCTCAATAAGACCGGGGATGTCAGCAATCACAAAGCTGCTGGCGTGGCCGATATCCACCACACCCAATTGAGGATGTAATGTTGTGAACGGATAATCCGCAATCTTGGGTCGTGCATGGGATACCGCACTGAGTAGCGTCGATTTCCCTGCATTGGGCAGTCCCAGCAAACCCACATCGGCTAAAACCTTTAGCTCAAGCTTAATCAAACGCTCATCACCGGGCTTTCCCGATGTGGTCTTCCTCGGCGCTCTGTTTGTGCTGGTCTTAAAATTTGCGTTACCAAGCCCCCTTCTGCCACCCTGAGCAACCATTAACGCTTCGCCTTCCCGGGTTACATCACCAATAAACTCTCCGGTTTCTGCATCGCTTATAATCGTGCCAAGCGGAACATTAATCTTAAGATCTGCGCCTTTTTTACCAAATCGATCACGCCCGGCTCCACTCTCGCCTGTTCTCGCCTTGAATAATCGTTTCAAACGAAAATCTGCGAGCGTATTAAGCCCACTGTTGCCAATAAGATAGACGCTCCCGCCGTCACCGCCGTCACCGCCATCCGGGCCACCGTTGGGGCGATATTTTTCACGCAGAAAGCTCAGACAACCGTTACCGCCGTTGCCTGCGACTACTCTTACTGCAGCTTCGTCTACAAATTTCATAATTGAATTACTTTTTTACCACGCTATTCTAACAATCCCTGAAATCCAGTGGTCAATCAGATTATTCCTGACTGTAAAAGAAAAACCCCGCTTTGTTACCAAAGCAGGGTTTTTCTTCGTATAACGCCGAAAAAGCTTATTCAGCCACAATACTGACAGTTCTGCGTTTCCTTGGCCCCTTGATCTCAAAAAGGACCTTCCCCGGAGCGGTTGCAAAAAGGGTGTAATCTTTCCCGAGCATGGTGTTTTTACCCGGATGAAACTGGGTGCCACGCTGACGAACAATAATGTTGCCGGAAAGAACCTGCTCACCGCCAAACTTTTTAACTCCCAGTCTCTTGGATACTGAGTCGCGACCGTTTCTGGAACTACCGCCTGCTTTTTTATGTGCCATCTTGTTTTACCTCTTTAGTATTAGGTCAGTATTCAGAATCAGCCAATCAGCTTCTTCGCCTGATCAACCCATTCTTCACGATCAATACGGCCCTTGAAGTTCAGTTGCTCATCAATATCGGCGATCTGCTGTTCGTCAAGATCTGCGATTTGCTGGAAAGTGGTAATGTCCAGAGCCACAAGCTTCTTCGCAATGACCGGGCCGATGCCATTAATGGTGGTCAAATCGTCCCCGTTATCTGCAGTCGCTGGCGCTTCAACGGGCTTCTCTGCTTTTGCAGGAACTGCTTTTTTGGGAGCCGCCACTGCACCACCTATACCGGTTATTTCAATTTCAGTGTAATCCTGACGATGGCCCCGAGTGCGACGGTAATTCTTGCGTCGCTTCATTTTGAAGACCTTAATTTTATCCTTTTTGCCGTGGCTGACCACAGTCGCCGTAACCGGACTTTCAATCAGGGGTGATCCCACCGTTACGTCATCGCCATCGGCAATCATCAGCACCCGATCGAGATTCACTGAATCACCTGCGGCTACCGTCAATTTTTCTACTTTTAGTTTATCTCCGATAGCAACCCGATATTGTTTGCCACCCGATTCAATTACTGCGTACATTTTAAAATTCTTTCAATCAATGAGTGAATTTGTCGATCTCAACGATAGAATATTATCAGAACAAATTGAAGTCTATTCGTGTCCCGTTGGGGATCGAGCGTAAATAACGACCTGAGTAAAGAGAAAATTCCGTCCTTACCAACCTAAACCTGCTTATCTGCAAAATACGGTTAATCCGGTCACGTGCAATCTCATGCAATAACAAGGACTTTCAGGGACGCGCGATTTTATCTATCCGTGGCCTCATCGTCAATGATAAATCCGCATTCATTTTGATGCTAAATGACGGAAATTCAAGTAAAAATTGGTGTTTCGTCGTATTACTGATAATAAAATAAGCATCGGCGAGTAGATTTACCGATTTTAACTTCATAATTTTTGTTTTTCTCGGCTAAAATCGCCGAAAAATGTAATCTTATATCGATGTCCAACCCAAATCTCGACGACGACCCTGAACAACCCATGACAAACCCGGCTTCTTTACTATCGGACGCATTAAAACTGATGGAAAGTGAGATGACGCAGGTCAACCGGACAATCAGTGAGCGGTTAACCTCAGATATTGCCCTGATCAATACCCTGGGAGCCTATATCGTTAAAAGCGGCGGCAAACGATTGCGACCGCTAATTCTTCTACTATGTGCGAAAAGCTGCGGATACCAGGGAAATTATCATGTTTTGCTGGCTGCGGTAATCGAATTTATACACACCGCCACCTTGCTCCACGATGACGTCGTTGATTCTTCTGCCACACGGCGAGGACAGGCTACTGCCAATGAAGTCTGGGGCAACGAGGCGAGCGTTTTAGTAGGAGACTTTCTTTATTCCCGATCGTTCGAGATGATGGTTGAAACCCAGAACATGGAAGTCATGAACATATTGGCCGGAACAACGAATGCCATCGCCGAAGGGGAGGTATTACAACTCCTCAATGCACATTCTCCGGACACGACGGAAAAACAATATCTGGAAACGATTCACAGAAAGACAGCCAAACTATTCGAATCCGCCGCCAGACTGGGCGGGGTAATAGCACAGGCAGATACCAATGCCGTGGAAGCACTATCACAATATGGAATATATCTGGGCACCGCTTTTCAACTGGTGGACGACATCCTTGACTATGACGCGAGCCCGGAAGCCATCGGCAAAGATGTTGGTGACGATTTGGCCGAAGGCAAGCCTACGCTGCCTCTGATATTTGCAATCAAACACGGCAACGCCGAGCAGAAAAAAATCGTGCGGCAGGCAATAGAGCAGGGAGACAGAGGCAGGATTAATGAGATTCTGGAAATCGTCCGCAGCACCGGTGCGCTGGACTACACCATGAAAAAAGCATCCGAACAGTCCGAACGGGCTATCGCTGAGCTGTCCTGCCTCAAGAACAATCCATTCACCCATTCACTGGTCCAGCTAGCCCGATTTTCTGTCATTCGAGGCAGCTAGAAAAAACCGGAAGCCATAAAACAATAGAGGCCGGCTTCAATTACGACTTCTGATTTGTTTTTGAAATCTGCGCCGGGGCCAGCGCTATCACCAACACCGTACAGACCCCGCCAAACAACAAAGCCTCTCGGAGCACGAAAGACAGGCTGCTCCAGTCCAGCACCTGATTTAAGTCTATGGTCCGGGAGAGCACAAACAACAGACCCGACAATACCAGTCTCCCGGCAAGGCTCTGAATTGATAGATAAGTTGCTCTTAAATGACGACCAACCAGCGGTGCAATAGTGGCGTTTACCGGCGCGCTAATCATAGCCATGGGGAAATTACGAAACACGACCAGGCTCAACATTATGCCGGACAATGTCACGGATAACCCCGACATAATGACAAGTTGAAACACAAACGCCATCATCAAAAGCAGCTTGATACCAAACCGGTCATGCAAACGAACGCTATATGCGGCACCCAGAGTACCACCGAACATCGAAGCAGAAATTATCACTGCCGATACTAGCGA
Organism: Gammaproteobacteria bacterium; assembly: GCA_024679435.1. Lineage (GTDB taxonomy): Bacteria > Pseudomonadota > Gammaproteobacteria > Arenicellales > Poriferihabitantaceae > JAIBDK01. Next base: position 5,874 of record JAIBDK010000021.1, read on the forward strand.
GGCATTGTCACCATCAAACCAGTCAAATTCCATCAATCGGATATAAGGCTGGTAAAATTCAAAGGTGATATGTTCCAGACAGTACATCAAAATCATGACGGCAAATAACCAGCCAAGAACCGGATTCACCAACATGCCAAGGCATTGCTTAATGGTTTTAAACATTGATTGAGTAATCGTCCTGTGATCAATATGCGGTTCGATAAAGCGAAACGCAATCAACAACATCCAAAGCGCCCCTGCCATGGATAACCAGTATGCCAGTCTAAGATCATACATACCCAGAACACCACCTAACAATGAAGTTACCGATGCAGCGGCAAAACCGTATTTCTGAGCCCGGGCTTCCTGTGCGGCGTATTCGCTTTCGCGATCGAGGCGCATCAAGGAATCGTAAAGGAGGGCCGTATCTGTTCCCGACATCATCGCAATACCCATCGCCAGGAAAAACTGCCCCGCTGCCAGCAGCGTAAAGTTATGGGCTATCAGAAAAACACTATACGCAACTACCAGAGAAAGTGCGGCCAGAATCAGGGTGAAACGGCGCCCGGTTCGATCAGACAAATATCCCGACGGAACTTCACAAACACAGACCGAAAAATAGTAAATAGCACCCAGCTGAATCGTCTGCGCCAACGTGACGTACTGATTAAAATAAAGAAAAAATACGGGGAGCCAACCATAAAAGCTGGATGCAAAATGAAACCAGCGATACAGCCTTACGTTACGTTCGAGTGATGTGTTCAACTAAAGGCCTGAATACTCAGAGAGCATCTGCAAACAATACTGGAAAAAACCGCACTCCTTTATGTATAGACTGTTCCGAGCTTATTTCCGCCCGACATCGGTCGTTCTGAATAACACGCCGGCGCCCAAAAAACATGATTCCGCTAAACAGGTGTTGAAAACGCACCGAGGCAGGACTCGCAGATTGTGCGTATATTTTTCCTGACCGTATTGCATAGCCGCAATCCAGTGTCGCGGCGAGCCATATTAACCACAAATACCCTGATGTAAACGCAGAGACCAGCCATGTGGTTCCAATCGCAGCCACAAACAACCGCAGGGTCATCGTGCAAGTGGTACCCGCCACGGTTTGTAATCCTGGCGCCTTTCCACGGGCAATGCTGGTTGAAATAATTGCCCGCACATTATGTCCGGCAAGAATGATGCTGCCGGCGGACACCAGCACCAAAGTCAGGATATCCATACCTTTGTGAATCAATCTAAAGAGTTGAAACAATATCACACTATTTCTGTCTCACCCTAAACTTCAAAGCTTGATATTAAATGTATCCCGTATTTTCAAATCAACTGAAGGATCAAGATAGTCAGGATAGTGAGAATCCAGGATCAGACTGGCTTTCGCGTGGGCTCGTGTCCACATGTCTTTTGCGCCCTGTTCCTGCCACGTTCTGGGATCATCACGATCTGCCAGCTTGGGATAGAAATGCTCCGTCTCCATCGCTCCCATGGTGTGACTTCCACCGAGAAAATGACCGTCTCCGGTAATCGCCTCACGAATTGCTTCAAAACCCAGCGTTTCTTCATTCACATCCACACCCCGGATGATTCGGTAAACGTGGGAAAGCATCTCGTCATCGATAACGAAAGCCTCAAAAGAGGCTCCGAGGAGACTTGCCATCATCCCCGAGGACTCATACACCATATTTGATCCAGCCAACCCCGTCGCCAGAGATGATAGCGCTTTCTCCATTCCCATCTGTGCATCGACAGCCTTGGCATCTGCCATGCTGGATGCCACACCCGAGGGTAATCCCAACCAGTTAGACAACTGCGCCGAGGCGGCATTAAGCAGCGTAATTTCACCCCCTCCTCCGGCAAAAGATCCCGTTCTAAGATCTATTACAAATGGCCAGTTTGAAAAAATCATTGGATAGCCGGGCTTGTAGATATTCACCATCACCAAAGCCGCCAGCGTCTCAGCCAGCGTAGAGGTTAACATTCCGGCAATGGTAGCCGGGGATGTCGCACCCGACTGGGCGGCGATAATATTGTTAAGCGGCATTCCTCTTTCCATGGCGGCCATGGCAACGTCAAAAGCATCAGCCCCATATCGGAGAGGGGAAATTACCGGACTGATATGCGCTTTACAAAAAGGCCTCGCTCTAAATTTGCCCGCACCGCCCAAAGCCCAATCAAACATATCAATGATCGGATCAACGTGCTCTGCCAGAAAAAAACTGGTTCCCAGGGGTTTTTTTGTGCCTTTTAGCAATGCATACGCCGTGTTCACATCGAGGTCAAAATTATCCGGCACGTCCGTCGCAACACAGCATCGGGTAAACCAGGCCACATTATTCAGGGAGTCTATCAATCGGGTAAAATCATACAGATCCTTAAGTGTAGAAGGCCGATACAACCCCGAATCCATATCCAGCGTCTGAACTGCAGCACCGCCGGTACCAAAATACACCCGGTCACCACCTACTTCAAAATCGTGCTTTGAATCACGTCCGTAGAAGACAAATGACTTGGCAGCAGCGTCAATAATGTCTTCTACCATCGCTCTGGAAAAACACAGCCGGCCGAGATCATTTATCGTTGCGCCACATTTAAGCGCCTGCTCAATGAGAGGCGCTGGAGATTCCGCCATCCCCAGTTCTTCGAGAATTCTAAGCGCCGTATCATAGATAGCAATCAAGTCCGAGTCAGTGAGTGGCTTGTACTGCCCCCCAACCTGACCCGGTGGACAGGGATCATATTGCGGAGGCTTACTCCTGAGTGCATGCATAGCTTCCCGGCTACGGGTTCCGTTTCGTCTTGTCTGCTTTCTGGTTTCAGTCATATTATGAATCCCATCATTAGCTCTTCACTCGCTGATTTTCAGGATCATACTGGCAAGGCGATATGACCTCTGCCGGGAATTTTTCTCCCAGAATACCCACCTCCAACTCAGTTCCCACGGGATAATACTCTGGTTCTACAAACGCATAGGCGTAGTTGATTGCGGTTCGGTGGCCATAACCCGATGAGGACACTGATCCTATTTGTTTGTTTCCGCTAAATACCGGATCACCGGTATGGGCGCAGGCGATATCGCAAACCACCGCAAGAGAAACCAGTTGCTTCCGATGACCTCGGTTAATTTTTTTGAGCAGGGCTTTTTTTCCCACAAAAAAAGGTTTGTCCAGCTTAACAAACCGCTCCAACCCGGTTTCAATAGGATTACGTTCATAAATCAGATCCGCCTTCCAGTGTAGATAACCTTTTTCAAGTCGCATCGATTCAGCGGCATACAATCCAAAAAGCGATAGATTGAACGCCTCACCTGCTTCCTCAAGGATCTTCCAGACCAGATAAAGTTGCGCATTAGGAACATGCAGCTCAAAGGCAAGCTCTCCCGAAAAACTCACGCTCATGGCAGTAACCTCGGCATGGCCAACATTCATCTGATTGCATCGCATCCACGGAAATGACTCCCTCGACCAGTCAGAGCGCGCCGAAACAGACTGCAACAAATTTCGGGACTCCGGGCCGGCAATCACCAAAACCGTGTGACTGGCAGCCATTTCAGTGACCGACACCGAGGCCGGCTTATATTTATTTAACCAGTCCCGATCATGCCACTCTGCCGCCGCCGCTGAGCCAAACCAGTAATGATCATCGCCCATTTTAGCAATAGTGGCCTCACCAAGAACATTGCCCTTCTCCGTAAGCAGATAACAAAGATTGACCTTGCCAACAGCTTTAGGCATTACCCCGCAGATCATGGTATCGAGAAAGTCACCGGCACCGTATCCCCGGATTTCATAACGGTTAAATCCAGAAACCTCCATAATTCCTACGCCATTCACTATACCCCGGACTTCTTTAGCAACAATGTCTTTGGTAGGAGTAAATCGAAATCCGGATTGATCCACAAAATCCGCGTCCGGTTTAAAAAACAAGGCTCGCTCCCAACCCGCGACCACGCCCCACTCACAGTGCAGCTTATCCAGCACGGGATAGAGCGGGGTCGTCCGCGCCAGTCGTCCCGCGGGACGGTGCTCATGCGGCAGGTGATAGTGAAATTCATTCTGGTAATCCTCCACCGCTTTGAGACAGGTTAGTTCAGTATTGGCATACTGGGTAAACCGTCGAGGATCCAGATACCAGGCATCCCATTCACATTCACCATGCACCATCAACTGAGCCAGAATCATCCCGAGCCCCCCTCCTTCGCCAATGCCGGCCCGCAATCCGGTGCAGGCAAACGCATTATGAATGCCGGGAATCGGACCCACCAGGGGCGCACCATCGATCGTGTAAGTTATCGGGCCGTTCACAACAGTATGAATTCCAGTTTCGGTAAGACAGGGTAATCGCTCGAAAATACCCTCCATATTATCCAGGCAACGATCAAGGTCAGACGGGCACAGGGCCTTGGTAAAATGCGGATCAATACCGTCCATACCAAATGTTTTACATCCCTGCTCGTATACCCCAACCAGCAAGCCGGTTTTTTCCTGTCGAGAATAAAAATCATCACCGGGGTCCCGAATAATAGGAACACGAAAATCCAGTTGCTCAATTTCAGCAATGGGTTCAGTAAGAAAATACATATGCTCCATGGAGGTAACCGGATGGTTAATCCCGAGCATATTCCCGACTTCATTAACTCTGTAGCCTGACGCATTCACTACCATCTCACAGGTGATATCGCCTTTCGCAGTATGGACAATAAATTCACCACTGGTTTTTCGAGTAATGCGCTCCACCGGATTGAACCGCTGCACCTCGGCACCGCCCTGGCGGGCCTTACGAGCGAGCGCAAAGCATAACTGCGCCGGATCAATATCACCATCCAGCGGGTCCCACCAGGCTCCGAGCAATCCGTGAGTTTTCATCAAAGGATGACGCCTGCCGGCCTCCACCGGATCGATAAATTCCATTTCCACCCCCATACCGCCCGCCACACCAACAAGATGCTTGTAGGTATCGACCTGCTCCTGCCTGTAAGCAAGGCGCATCCCACCCGTGATATGGTAATTTATCGGAAAATCAGCGTCTGCCGCCAGTTCTCGATACAAATTAATACTGTGGCGCTTCAAACCAAACATGGTCTGATTAGCTCCAAACTGGGTAACCTGCGCCGCCGCATGCCAGGTAGAACCGGATGTCAGCTCATCACGCTCTACCAGAACAACATCACCCCATCCTTCTCGAGTCAGATGATACAACGTTGAACAACCGGCGATTCCGCCACCGATAACCACAACTCGGGCATTTGTTCTCACTTTTGGGCTCCTGTAATAAGATCTTAAATTTGATTTTTGTCCGCTTATAGTCCTCGTAATTTAAAATATTTACAATGCAAAATTTTTGTACTATAGTTTAATTTTATTAAACTATAAAAATACAAAGATATCGAAATCAATAGATAAACAAACATATTCAGGATAATAAATATTATCCAATTATCCACATGAAACATGCTCTCCCCAACCTTGAAAGCTTTAAGGCATTCGAATCCGCCGCTCGGAATCTGAGTTTTGTCAAAGCCGCCAACGAACTTTGTATTTCCAAAGGCGCCATCAGTTACCAGATTAACAAGCTGGAATCCGAACTGGGAACGGCGTTATTCCGACGTGCCGTTCGACAGGTATTTCTCACCGAAGCGGGTCAAAAGCTGTCCCAGACCACAACCAAATTATTCAATGACCTTGAATATTCGCTGGAAAAAATAAACCACGAAGCCTCAGATTCGGTTTCAATTGCAGTTACGACCTACGTCGCATCACGATGGCTTTCTCCCCTTATCACCGATTTCTGCGAACAACACGCTGACATATCGTTGCAGTTTCAACACACTGTGAACAGTTCGGCATTTGATATCCACGGCGTGGATATAGCAATCAGGTGGGGAAAATGTGATGGTCGAATCGATGACACACGTCTACTGGAAATCCCCATGTCGATGTATCCGGTGCTCAGCCCGGCCCTGTTATCTCAACTACCAGCGAATGAAAGTCTGGATCGTTTTCAGGAAATCACCTTGCTGTCTGAAGAGAGAACTCCAGACCTCTGGCGTGTCTGGGCGGATAAACATTTCGATATTGAAAAAAATAACCGGCGGCTGATTCCTGACGCAAATGTGCGGGTGCAGGCTGCCATCGACGGACAGGGAATGATTCTGGCAGACGATCTTATGCAATCAGAAATACGAAACAGGGTCTTAACCGTTGTTTCCGAACAACAGTTGACGGGTTTTGGTTATGTCGTAATGAGCACCGCAGGAGCCAGAAAAAAACCCGCCGTGAAAAAACTACTGGAATGGATTATTTCCGGCACTTGAGCGCGTCAACTGAGCAATGGGCGTTTCCGTCTTACCCACCCCAACCCCTTAAACACTCACTCGAATTAACGCATCAACCGCAACGCTTCCCGCCGAAGTAACCATCAACGGATTTACGTCCATTTCCAGCAGATCATGCGATCTGGATTGAGCAAAATCGGCAATAGACAGAATATTTTTCACCAAATCATCGATATCACATTTTGGCTTACCTCTATATCCGTTGAACAATGGATAACACTTCAATTCCGACAAACCCTGCTTAACCTGATTTTCAGTAACCGGCAACAAGAGAGTAACCGCATCTCGATAAAGCTCAACCAGAATTCCGCCGCTGGCGATGACCATAACCAACCCAAACTGGGCATCCTTTTTTATTCCTACCAATAGCTCATGAACGGAATGATCTACCATCTCTTCCAGCAAAACTCCCTGACATTTCTCCTGCAGCTGATTTCTATCTACAATCTGTAAAATCTGGTTCACCGAACCACGTAATGACTGATCGCTATCAACGCCCACAAACACCACACCCATTTCAGTTTTATGCGCAATTTCATTCGACACCAGTTTAACCACCAGCGGATATCTGATTTTCTCAATATCCTGCAGCGTGATTTCACTATTTGCTTCATCAAGGGTAATCAGTTTACCCGCGGGAACAGGTAGCCCGGCAGCTTTGAGCAGGTTTTTACTTTCCCACTCATTGATCAACCGGGACTCGCTTGAGACCGAAGTATCGCTTTGTACCGTCGAAAACGCCTGCCACAATTTGTCATCGAGAATTTGTTGACGATTTCGGTTGTACGCACTGGCAAGAACAATGGCGTCCAATCCCCGGTCAAAGCCCTGCATGGGCGTTACGCCTCCGGCCACATACATCTCTCTGGATTCGCGATCGAAATTTTCTGCAAGCTCACTGCAAATACCTGCGGGTATTCCAGCCGCAGTTACCGCCGACATATAGGACTTGCCATCGGCACGATAAAAACTGTTATCAGCATCAAACTCTTCCGGTGGATAATCCTGTATGAAAACTGCCGCATCAAAACCGTCCGCCAGGGCCGCCTCGAAAACCTTTGGCATCACTTCTTCATTTCCCCATAAAGGCGTGGTGTAATCCAGAGGATTGGAAACCGTTGCGATGTCTGGCAACAATGAAGTCAAACGTTTTCGCGATTCATCCGAAGGCTGAGGTAACTCGAGACCGGCATTCTCACAATAATCAGCCACCATCAATGCCTCTCCTCCCGAGCAGGTGAACGCGGCCACCCGGTTACCTTTGGGTATTCCTGAAATGGTCATAAATTTGAGTGTTTCCAGCAGAATTTCCGGTGCGTAGACACGCACGATGCCCAGACGTTTAAACAGTGCATCATGCGCCTCGTCCGCGCCGGACAACGACCCAGTATGGCTCACCGCAAGTTGGGATCCAATACTTGAACTGCCCGCCTTCATAACCACAACAGGTTTATTTGCTGCCAGCGCCTTCAGACATGCCCGGGCAAATTTTCCAATATCCTGAATGCCTTCAATATAAACACCGAATGCCGTTACGTGGGGGCTGTCTACCAGAACATCAATATAATCTTCAACCGCAAGCGCAGCCTGATTTCCTGCCGAAATAACATACGCCAGCGGCACCGAACGCTGATTCATCGCCATATCTGCGGTAATCATTCCGCTTTGCATAATCAGCGCAATTCCTTTCTCACACTGGCTCGAGCCAGCACCAAAAGGCCACAACGTGGCATTATGGATGTAATTAATCAACCCATAACAGTTCGGGCCAACCAG
>JAIBDK010000028.1 GCA_024679435.1 Gammaproteobacteria bacterium
ACAATGAAGAAAAGTTTATCTCCGCTGGTTGAAGCAGGTGAAAGGTTGTCAGGTGAAATTAAACTGGTGGTTATAATATCGGCTATTGCGATCGTGCTTATCATTCTTGTCGCCCTGATTATGGCTTATTATTTTGTGTTGGCGCCGGGTACCAAAGCAGTAATTAGAACTACGGGTTTACTAGATGAGCTGGCAAAAACGCTTGAAAAAACGGCAGAAATAGTAGAAACCTCGAGTAAGCAAAATTTAATGGTAGTGGATAAGTTGCAGGCCGTGGCCGCTGGGCAGGTTGTCTTGCCGGGCCAAAATGAGAAATAAAGACCGCGCTGGGAAACGGCTTCAAAAGTGACGTTACTGTCCCTTACTATCCGGTTTGATTAGAGCTTTCGATACACGCAAAACCAGCCCTCAGCATCACCGGTTTCATAAAATTTATCCATATCAAGGCTTAGACATTCGATTATGCCGTTGGATACCAGTAACTTGAACTCCTGTTTGAACTCCATCGTTTCCCAAAGATCCATGTGTACAGTGCAGGCGATGATCCCGCCGGGTTTGAGAATCCGGCAAATTTCCCGCAAGGGCTTTGGACCAACGTGGCCGTGCGTGAAGGTCCCTGATGAAATCGCACCATCAAAGAAATTATCGTCGTAGTCCAGGGGTTGATTGACATCGCCGGTTTTGAGGTTTGTATAAATGCCCCGGCTGCCTGCCACTTCGACCATATCTTCTGAAAGATCAATTCCATAGAGATGGGTATAACCCGCCTTCGATAAATCAACTACGGTGAGACCGGTGCCGCAACCAATATCGAGGATTCTTGATTTTTTATTAGGCAGGTTTTTCTTCAATGCTTCAGCGATCAAAAAGGGCGATACATAACCAAGTTCAACTAACATTTGCTGGTCATAGTCAGCTGCCCATTTGGCATAAAACTGTTTCATGCTTTTTTCATTTTCCAAATTGTAGGCTTCGGTTACAAAGGAATCGGGGCCTTTTGCATCGCTATTATTTGCACCGTCATTATTTGAGGCTGGAGTATTCGTGGTCATATTATTGGAGCCGCAGTTCTTGTGATTTAAATTTATGAAGGTTTCGGGGATTTAATTACCATGGCAACGCCGGTCACGCAAGCGGCAATGCCAATAATCGCCGGCGCTCCGAACGTTTCGTCAAACAACAACCAGGCTTCTACCGTCACGAACGGAGGAACAAGATAGAACAGGCTTCCAATTTTCCCGGCTTCGCCGTGTTTGATTAGCCACAGCAGTAAAATAGAGGTGCCCACCGACAAAACCAGAACAAGCCATGCGAGGGCCAGGATGAAGGACTGATCCCAAATAACTTTCCGGGTTTCGAAGGCGAATGCCAGAAAAATTAGAACTATCGCGTTGGCGATAAACTGAACCACCACGGTGGGCAGGAGATCATTGCCGGTGCACAGCTTTTTTTGATAGGTGGTGCCAATAGAAATTGATATCAGAGATATCAGTGAAAACAGTATTCCGAGTTTGTTTATTCCGCCGGTGCTGAGTCCTTGATGGCCAATTACCAGCACGATACCGAGGAAGCCGATAATCAGGCCGATTATTTTTGCCATACCCAGCGATTCTCCGAGCCAGTACCGGGCAATAATCACCGTGACCAGAGGTTGCAGACCGATTATGATTGCCGACACCGAGGCAGGTAATCCGTAAAAAATCGCATAAAAGACCCCTGCTAAATACACGCAGTGAATCAGTAGCCCAGCCACGGATATATGCAGATAATCTATAAAACGCTTGGGCCAGATAACTGTAAACAAAGGTAGCAAGCCAATTAGGATTAGCGATGTAATTGTCATCCTAATCGCGAGGAATGTGAATGGTTCGGCGCTCGGTAGACCGTATTTTGCGCTGATAAAACCGGTGCTCCATAAAAATACAAAAAGCAGGGGTGGGCCTGCTGCAAAAATTACCGCAGATTTTTGATTGGGTGAAGACAAGATTGAATGCTGGTGAGTGTGAAATTAGCCAAAGCCGAATATTTGCATAAAATTGCTAGCTTCAGGCGTATTTATTACAGGTGACGTCCTTTAATTAACGATTATTAATCGATTCATTCTCTGTTACATCAAGGGTTGTGTGCGGTGCGATATCAGATTCAGGTCTTTCTTGGGATTCACGGATGTGAGTGATCGTTTGGTTTTTTCACTGGCAATATTTTAAGCTGCGGATTGTAATTTTTGGGCGAGATACTCGTGCCTGGTCTGTAAAGCGTTTATATCAGTATCTAGGAAATCTCCTTCTTGGACTTTCCATTTTCCTGCAATCATTAGATTGTGTACTTTATGAGCGTTGCATAAAACCAACGCAGCAAGGGGGTCTCCGGCACCGGAAAAACTGAGTTCATCTAGTTTGAACATCGCCAGATCTGCCTGACTTCCAACTTTAATTTCACCTATATCGGTTCTGCCCAGACAGGCTGCTGATCCGCTGGTGGCGAGATTCAGGGCTTCAATATGACCAAAGCGATCGGCACCGTAATGGAGTCGGTTTAGCAGGAATGCCTGTCGCACCTCCTGAATCATGTTTGAGCAGTCGTTTGAAGCCGAGCCGTCGACACCCAGTCCCACAGGGCTGCCGCTTTCCTGGAGGTCGAGAACTCTGCAGTGACCAGAGCCGAGCATCATATTCGAAGTCGGACAATGTGAGATTTGGGTGCCGGCCTGACCTAGCTTCGCTATTTCGGTTTTGTTGAAATGTATTCCATGGGCAAGCCAGGTATTGTCATTTAGCCAATCGACCTCTTCGAGGTATTGAAGCGGGCGGCAACCCAATTTTTCAATGCAATAATTTGATTCGTCTTCTGTTTCTGCGAGGTGGGTATGTAACTTCACGTTGTGTTTTTGGGCCAGCTTTCTGGTTTCAAGCATGAGCTCCCTGGATACGCTAAAGGGTGAGCAAGGTGCAAGTGCAATAGACAGCATACTGCCGGGAGAAGCATCGTGATATTTTCCAATGACCCTTTCACAATCATTGAGAATGGTTTCCTCATCCTGAATCGTACTTTCGGGTGGCAGGCCTCCCTGATTTATACCGACGCTCATAGAACCCCGAGTCAGCATCGATCGGATCCCCACTTGTTTGACACCCTCAACCTGAATATCCAGTGCTTCATTGACAGCATGGGGAAACAGATAGTGATGATCTGCGCTGGTTGTACATCCTGACCGCATCAGTTCCACACAGGCAAGCTGTGTTGAAACATGAATCATTTCTTCGGTTAGCCCGGCCCAGATTGGGTATAGACTTTTAAGCCAGGGAAACAGCCCCTTATTCAGAGAATCTGGCGCCGCGCGGGTAAGCGTTTGATAATAGTGGTGATGGGTATTGATTAGCCCCGGTAGGACAACCTGATCAGAAGCATCGATAATTGAATCAATCTCTCTTTGTGGTTTCGACCCGGTCTTGACGAGTTCTTCAATGTGGTCTTCCTGGACGACAACGCCGTTTCCGGCGTCTATACGCTCACTGACGGAGATTGCAAGAGGTGATTTTATCCAGGTTCTCATAATCAAAAAGTAATCCAGATTTTGTAAACAGTTTGCAACTTGTTGTTTTCAATATGCAAGATTAGTTTGCAAACAATGGGCGGGGGTAAAAGATTTGTAATTGGCAATAAGTATAGCCTAAAATGCGAAAATTCTGACTAACTGGTCAAATATTTGGCCAGGCATTTCACCGGATATGTATCTGTCCGATTAAGCGGGCAGGTCTCGGTTTTTCAATCGGTGTTTACTGAACAAGCTTATTTAAATCTGAACAATCGTTATATTGCCATCGCAACTACTCATTTATGATTGAAACTGCTGTCAATTCCCGAAATACGTTGCTTAGACTGGAGGATATGACTAAAGCCTTTCCCGGAGTTGTAGCCAATGATAAGGTCAGTCTGTCAATCAAAAGTGGTGAGATTCACGCCCTGTTAGGTGAAAACGGTGCGGGTAAATCTACTCTGGTAAAAATGATTTACGGCGTCCTTAAACCCGACGCCGGTCAGCTCTACTGGACGGAGCAGCCTGCTACAGTTGGAAATCCTGCTGCCGCCAGGCGACTGGGTATTGCTATGGTGTTTCAGCACTTTTCATTGTTTGACTCTATGTCGGTATTGGAGAACGTTGCGCTTGGAATGGAAAAAGGCATCGACCATGTCCAACTTGAGCAAAAAATTGTCGAGATATCCAATCGTTACGGATTGCCCCTTGATCCATCTCGTCATGTCTATACGTTATCTGTCGGAGAGCGTCAACGTATAGAAATAATACGCTGTCTGCTCCAGGATCCCAAATTGCTGATCATGGATGAGCCGACATCTGTGCTAACGCCTCAGGAAGTATCAAAATTATTTGCAACGCTCCATCGTCTGGCGGATGAAGGAGTTTCCATTCTTTATATCAGTCATAAGCTTGACGAAATTAAAGCGCTTTGCGAGTCAGCCACCATTTTACGAGGAGGTAAGGTTGTTGATTCTGTTTCAGTAGTTAACGAGACGCCCAGTAGTCTGGCGGCTAAAATGATGGGAGAGGAGCTCCAGTTATCCGAAAAAGCCAGTCACACTGAGGTTGGTGACGTTCGGTTGGAACTCAACGGGTTAACTCACATAGCTCGAGATCCGTTTGATATAAGCCTTAAAAATATCTGCCTCAAAGTGTACAGCGGAGAGATTGTTGGCATCGCCGGTGTCGCGGGCAATGGTCAGGATGAATTGCTTAAGGCCATTAATGGAGAAGATTTATGTTCTCCTGCGGATTCAGTAAAACTGGATGGGAAGGCCTGTGCGGATCAGGGCCCTAATCAGCGGAGGGCTTTGGGAATGGCTTCTATTCCCGAAGAGCGCCTTGGCCATGGAGCCGTTCCGGGAATGAGTCTGCTGGATAACAGTCTGCTAACCGCTTTTCAGAGGCTCGAATTTTTGGAGCATGGTTTTATTCGATACGACCGTTGTCAGGCGTTTTGCAAAAGTGTCATCGATAACTTTAACGTTAAGTCAAACGGAATGGGTGCGCAGGCCGCGAGCTTGTCCGGAGGAAACTTGCAAAAGTTTATTGTTGGTCGAGAGATTAATCAAAAACCAACGGTGCTGGTGGTTTCTCAGCCAACCTGGGGTGTCGATGCCGGTGCGGCTCAAACTATTCATGATGGGCTGCGTGACCTTGCGGCTAATGGTGCGGCGATATTGGTCATCTCTCAGGATCTTGATGAACTAATGAGTATCAGTGACCGCGTCGCTGCAATTTGTGCCGGCGTATTGTCCGAGTCGTTTCCCATGGAAGCGATTTCAATTGAGCAAATTGGTTTGATGATGGCGGGTGTTGATCCATCCTCAGAGCTAAAGGATCAGGTGTCAGGCCGGTTACTAAATCAGTTGGCCGGTCAGTCAGAGGAATCGCCGGGGAATCCGCCTTGATAGTGTCTCTGGTCAAGCGCCCCGAACAATCACAGTCGATGGTGTATGTTTCGCCGCTGATTGCGCTTGTTTTTACGCTCATTGCCGGAATCATCATGTTTATGATAATGGGCGTAGACCCCTCTGAAGCGTTGTATGCATTTTTTGTTGAGCCTCTGACTTCCAGTTACGGTTGGGCTGAACTCGGAGTAAAGGCGACGCCGCTGATTTTAATTGGGGTTGCTCTATCCATCGGTTTTCGAGCCGGAGTGTGGAACATCGGCGCCGAAGGCCAATTGACTCTGGGCGCGATTTGCGGCGGAGGAATAGCGTTATGGTTATATGATGTTGATTCATTTTTTGTATTACCGCTAATGATTATTTTCGGCGTTTTGGGCGGAATGTTTTGGGCCGCCATTCCGGCTTTCCTAAAAACCCGATTCAACGCAAACGAAATTCTGACCAGCCTTATGTTGACCTATGTGGCGACACTGTTGCTCAGTCTGCTAGTTCACGGTCCGTGGCGGGATCCGGACGGGTTTAATTTTCCTGAGTCAAGAATTTTCAGTGATTCCGCAACGTTGCCCGTCATCTGGTCGGGTACCAGTTTACATCTGGGGTGGGTTTTTGCCCTTGCTGCAGTGGCAGGTATCTGGGTGTTGATGTCGAGAACCATAATTGGTTTTCAGATCAAGGTAGTCGGGCAGGCACCGGACGCAGGGCGTCATGCCGGCTTCAGTGTCAACAAAATGGTTTGGTTTGTTCTGCTGCTTGGCGGTGGTATGGCTGGGCTTGCGGGATTGTTTGAGGTTTCTGGCCCAATTGGACAGCTACTGCCGAGTATTTCTCCCGGTTATGGTTTTACAGCCATTATCGTGGCTTTTGTCGGGCGCCTTCATCCGATTGGTGTTTTATTTGCAGGATTACTGATCGCGTTATCGTATCTTGGTGGTGAATCTGCTCAGATCACCATGAATATGCCGCTGGCGGTAACCGGCGTGTTTCAGGGTATGTTGCTGTTTTTTCTGCTGGCCTGCGATGTGTTGATAGGCTATCGCATTCAGTGGGGTAGTTCCGCCGCCGCATCCGCAACGGGTTCAGGTGCGGTTTCAAATGAGGTGCCCAATGGGTGAAGTTTTGATCGCAGCAGTGTTAACTATCATTACTGCTGCTACACCCCTTGTTTACGCTTCCATTGGCGAAATGATTAGTGAAAAAGCGGGTGTGCTTAATCTGGGCGTCGAAGGAATGATGTTGATGGGTGCGGTGTGTGGTTTTGCCGCTGTCAATGCCACGGACAGCTCTGCCATTGGCATTATTGTGGGCATGCTTGCAGGATCAGGACTGTCTTTGATATTCGCTGTTCTGGTGCTGGGCTTCCAGGCAACTCAGGTAGCAACTGGGCTTGCGCTGACGATATTTGGAATTGGCATAAGTTCTCTGATCGGTCAGGATCTGGTGGGAATCGCCTATGATGGTCTTCCTAAATTACCCATCCCGGGATTGTCTGCCATTCCCGTTGCAGGAAAATTGTTGTTCAATCATGATATTCTGGTCTATGGTTCTTTTGTATTGATATTGGTTGTCAGCTGGTTCCTTAGAAGTACGCGGAGCGGGCTAATATTACGCGCAGTAGGAGATTCTCATGATGCTGCTCACGCGATCGGTTACCACGTCATTCGGATTCGCTATATGGCGATATTATTTGGTGGCGCGATGTCGGGACTGGCGGGTGCTTATCTGTCGTTGTCCTATTCGCCGCTGTGGATTGAAAATATGAGTGCAGGCCGTGGCTGGATCGCTCTTGCATTGGTGGTGTTTGCTACCTGGCGACCATGGCGGGTTTTTACCGGAGCTTACCTGTTCGGCGGCATTACAATACTGCAATTGCACGCACAGGCTTTGGGCATTGGCGTTCCCGCGCAGGTGATGTCAATGTTGCCGTATGTTGCTACAATTATTGTTCTGGTGCTGATTTCACAAGATCACAATAAAATTAAACTCAATGCGCCCGCCTGCATTGGAAAACCTTTTCATCCAACGTCGTAAGCTTTGTTAAAATCTGAGGATGTTTAAGATAATTTCTGTCAAACAGTATTGATTAATCATCCATCTATTCAAGTAAATATTCACAGGAGAACTAAATATGAGAAAAACAACCCGTTTACATAACGTTATAAAGGGTGTCACCGGAGTATTGGTGGCCTCGACGATAATGTTTAGTGTGTCCACAGCCAGTGCAGAAGACGCAAAAGTAGGCTTTGTCTATGTAGGTCCAGTGGGTGACCATGGTTGGACTTACCGACATGATTTGGGAAGGCAGGCTGTCGAAAAGGAAACCGGTGCAGAGACCACCTTTGTTGAGAGCGTTGAAGAAGGTGCCGATGCAGAACGCGTCATTCGTAAACTTGCCAGCAGCGGTCACAATATCATTTTTACGACTTCTTTCGGTTATATGAACCCTACCCTGAAAGTGGCTAAGCAGTTTCCAAATGTTAAATTTGAACACGCCACAGGTTATAAACAAGCCGACAACATGGCTACTTATTCAGCTCGCTTTTATGAAGGCCGAGCGGTTATCGGGACCATTGCCGGAATGATGAGTAAAACCGGTGTGGTTGGATATATCGCCTCATTTCCGATTCCTGAAGTCGTGCGCGGGATTAATGCGTTTGCGCTGGCCATGCAGAAAGTAAATCCAGATGCTGTTGTTAAGGTGGTCTGGGTGAACTCATGGTATGACCCCGGTAAAGAAGGTGATGCCGCCAAGGCTTTAATCGATCAGGGTGCTGATATGATCACTCAGCATACCGATTCCCCCGCACCATTGCAGGTTGCTGAGCAACGTGGTGTTCAAGGGTTTGGTCAGGCTTCTGACATGAGCGCTTTTGCTCCCACGGCGCAGTTGACAGCTATTATAGATGACTGGGATCCGTATTATGTTTCTCGGGTTAAAGCCGTGATGGACGGTACCTGGACATCCGGTGATGTTTGGGAAGGCATCGATACTGGAATGGTGGGTTTTGCGCCTTATGGTGATGCCGTCCCGGCAGATGTGCGTGCGGCGGCGGACGCCGTTAAGCAGGGGATTGTGGATGGTTCATTGCACCCTTTTACCGGTCCGATTACGAACCAGGCAGGTGAACAGGTGATCGGTGAAGGCGAGACCCTCGATGATGGCGTGCTTCTCAGCATGGACTGGTATGTCCAGGGTGTGCAGGGCGAACTGGGTCAGTAAACAAAATTTTCATTTCGACAGAGCCCCTCTTTTGGAGGGGCTTTTTGTCCCCAAATGGATAATGAGTTTATCAGAACAACAACGTATTGCGGGAAATACCCTGTCCAGGTCGAGAAAAACCTCTCCCCTGGGAGAAGAACGGAAGAAATTCATACTGGTTGCTGCAGAATATGAATTTGATCAATGCAGTTACGGTGGTGCAAGGATGCAGCGTGTTGCAGACAGGGCCGGTGTCCCAAAATCCAACGTGCATTATTATTTCGGAAGCAAACGCGCTTTGTACAATGTTGTTTTGGAAGACGTTATTAATCTCTGGGATCGGACTTTTGAAACCCTTGATTCCGAGGATGATCCTGAACTATTGTTAACGCGCTTTGTGCGGAAAAAAGTTGAATTTACCCGATTGTATCCCCGGAAAACCCGAATATTTATAAGTGAAATGTTGCACGGTGCTCCCTATCTGAGTCCGTCCTTAAATGAACAAATGACGCAGTGGACGCGGGATCGTGCAGAGGTTATCAAACAATGGATAAAACTAGGCAAAATTAGTGACGTCGATCCTTATCATCTAATATTTATGATCTGGGCCAGCACCCAGCATTTTGCTCAGGCAGAAGTTCAGATTAAGTCGGTATACGGTAAATCATCGCTGAGCAAAAATGATTATGACCGACAGGCGGATTCCCTAACTGCCATGGTATTGCGAATTTGTGGTTTGGCGGAGAATTTAAAAAGTGATGTGAATCCGGCGGCAAATAAAATTGAGAAAGAGCTTGCCAGATGATTGAGAGTCATATCTATGAATGGGTTAACCTGTTAGTTCGGTGGATTCATTTCATTGTGGGCGTGGCCTGGATTGGAGCGTCATTTTATTTCAACTGGCTTGAAAATAATCTCAATCGTAACTCTCCTCAGGAGCCGGGTATCACCGGAAATTTATGGGCGGTACATGGGGGTGGTTTTTATCACCTCAAAAAGTTCAAAACCGGGCCTGAACAACTTCCGACACATTTGCACTGGTTCAAGTGGGAAGCCTATACCACCTGGCTTAGCGGGATGACACTACTTGTCATCGTTTATTATTTTAATGCCCGTCTTTATCTCATTGACCCTTCGGTGCGCGATCTGACTTCGGGTGGGGCTGTAATAGTTTCTCTCGTGTCGATTCTTGGCTCATGGTTTGTCTACGATGTCCTTTGCCGTACCGCTTTAAAAAACCATAAACGTCTTCTCGCCACGACGCTGATTTTATATTTTACCTTGCTTGCCTGGTTTCTCTGCGATGTGTTTAGTGGCCGAGCTGCTTATATACACGTAGGTGCTTCTATCGGCACCATGATGGTTGGAAATGTGTTTTTCGTTATCATTCCTGCTCAACGGAAAATGGTCAGTGCGCTAGAGCAGGGTCGCAAGCTTGACGCAGCGATGGGCGAAAAGGGCCTGTTGAGATCGACTCATAACAACTACCTGACGTTGCCGGTGTTGTTTATTATGATTAGTAACCACTTTCCCAGCACCTATGGCCACGAGTGGAACTGGTTGGTTCTGATCATGGTGTCTCTGGCCAGTATTGTGGCCAGACATTATTTCAACATCCGAGTCGTGATGAAATCTCTGTGGTGGTTGTTGCCGATTTCATTTGCGATGATGGTTGGGGTGATGTGGTTTACTGCACCTAATCCGGTGAAGACTTCAGATGTGTTCAACAATCAGGATGCAATCGTTTCGGTAATGTCTGTAGTCAGTCAGCGTTGCACCGTTTGCCACTCCGAAACGCCGACTCAGTCCGGTTTTTCTTCGCCGCCTCTGGGGTTGGTTCTGGATTCAATAGAACAGCTTGAAATTAATGCAGATAAGGTCTACGGGGCGGCGGTGCTGACAAAAACTATGCCCGTCGGTAATTTATCCGGCATGACGGATGAAGAACGAAATTTACTGGCCGGCTGGTACGAAAACTTCGCTAAAGGGGAAAACTGAGGTGAGTTATCCAAGAGATATGGTTGGGTACGGCGCTAAATCTCCGCATCCAGAGTGGCCCGATAAAGCTCGGGTTGCGGTTCAGTTTGTGGTGAATTATGAGGAAGGCGGTGAGAATAATATTCTGCATGGTGATCCGGGTTCCGAAGCGTTTCTCTCCGAAATTGTCGGTGCACAGAGTTATCCCAATGTTCGGCATATAAACATGGAATCAATGTATGAATTTGGTTCGCGGTCCGGATTCTGGCGGCTTCACCGAATGTTTTCCGATAGAAAAATTCCAGTCACTGTTTTCGGTGTCGCTATGGCCCTTGATCGAAATCAGGTTGCGGTAGACGCAATGTTAAAAAGTGAATGGGAAATTGCCAGCCATGGATATCGCTGGATCGACTATCAGCTTCTCCCCGAAGATGTTGAGCTTGAGCATATGCGCAAAGCTATCGATATTCATTCACGATTGACCGGGTCCCGACCCGAGGGGTTTTATCTGGGAAGAACCAGCCCTAACACCCATAGACTCACTGCTGAGCACGGTGGTTTTCAATACAGCGCCGACACATACGCCGATGAACTGCCCTACTGGAATAACGATTACAGCAGTCCATTGCTGATGATTCCCTATACTCTGGACGTCAACGACATGCGTTTTGCCACCCCTCAGGGGTTTAATTGTGGAGATCAGTTTTATAGTTACCTGAAGGATAGTTTTGACTATCTGTATGAAGAGGGACAGGTATCACCCAAAATGATGTCTGTGGGCCTGCATTGCAGATTGGCAGGGCGACCCGGCAGGGCTGCATCGTTGGCTCGATTTCTTGATTATGTTAGGTCGCGGGATGACGTATGGTTAACCCGGAGAATAGATATCGCTAACCACTGGAGAGAACATTTTCCTAATGACTGATTTTAATAAACGCTGGGTTAATCTGGCTTCTGCAAAACTGGGTGCAAAGGCTGTTTCCTGTAGTGATGATTTTTTTGCACCCATGGCGCGAATGTTGAAAGATGAAGCACCTATTTTTATTGATGATAAATACGATGATCATGGTAAGTGGATGGATGGCTGGGAATCCCGGCGAAAGCGTATTCCTGGAAATGACTGGTGTATTGTTAAACTCGCTAAGCCAGGAGTGATCCATGGTGTTGAGATCGATACTACGCACTTCACCGGAAATTATCCTCCGGCAGCATCGATTGACGTTTGTCGATCTGCTGACGATGAACCCGGTTCTGATGCGGGATGGGTTGAGCTTGTTCCCCAAAGTGTTCTGGATGGTGACAGTGCGCACCAGTATGAGGTCAGCCACTCCGGTGTTTTTACCCATGTAAGGGTTAATATTTACCCGGATGGCGGTATTGCTCGATTGAGGGTGTTTGCCGAACCCCGCGTTGATTGGGAGAAAATTAAACCTGGTGAGCGGGTGGATATTGCCGCGGCGTTAAATGGCGGTGTCGCTTTGGCGTGTAATAACGAGCACTATGGCTCAATTCGTTACTTGTTGAATCCGGGAAGAGGGGTTAACATGGGGGACGGGTGGGAAACCCGACGGCGCCGGGAACCCGGAAATGACTGGGTGGTGATAGCGCTGGCAAGATCGGGCTGCATCCGGGAAATAGAAATTGATACCGCACATTACAAGGGAAACTATCCGGACAGTTGCAGTATTTCCGGCGTACATCTTGATTTGCTTGATCTGGCGGCAGTAGAAAATGAAAGTGAAAGGTGGCTGGAATTATTGCCTCGACAAAAACTTCAGCCAGATCGCATACATACCTTCACAGAAAACATTGTTGATATAGGTGAGGTGACCCATATCAGAGTAAATATATACCCTGACGGCGGGTTAAGTCGAATTCGGGTAATGGCGGAAGTTAACTAGTAAAGCGTTGCATTAATGATGAACCTTCAAGCCCGACCATTGACTGCCGAACTGTTTGAAAGTTACGGGCAAGTTATTGAACTGGATAAGGCCAGGCAACTATCCATTAACGACGGATTGACGACTCGTTTTCATGACTTGCTGACCATCGATGCAGATTCTGAAAATGGTCACCCAATAGTGAATATTTTTCGGACCTCGCCGCTTCCGTTACCGCATCAGGTGAAGATTATGGAGCGGCATCCGTTGGGTAGCCAGGCTTTCATTCCGATGGAAAATACGCCGTTCCTTGTTCTTGTTGCGGGTGCAGAGAAAAACCCTGAAGTGGACGATCTGGAACTATTTGTGAGCAATGGAACACAGGGGATCAATCTGTTTAAAAATACCTGGCATCACTTTCAGATCGTACTAGATCATACCCAGGACTTTCTGGTAATTGATCGTGGCGGGGCCGGAAAT
>JAIBDK010000104.1 GCA_024679435.1 Gammaproteobacteria bacterium
GTGTCTCGGCTTATGCTGAATGCACTACGTATCCTGACGATGCAGGTGATTCTGAATCAGACAATTTCGTAGATGAATGCTGAGCGCAACCGAGCCCCAGCAAAGCTGTTGTGAGAATAATGATTGCCATCGATTCTCTAACCATGTCATTTCTCCAATTTTATGTGTTGTCGAGCGCAGCGGTGTTGAGATTATAAGCAGGATAAACACCCTATTCCCCAAAATCAATAAGTATCAATCCGCCCAACGAGCCTGGCTCGGATCTCGACTGTTATCAGCATTAAACCCTCTTTAATAGTGGTAGCTGGATAGCCGTTCAGAGAATAATTTTGCCTGTTTAAGAGCCCGATACTCTTAACTTACAACATAGCATTTAAGTGAATTCAAACTCCGAAGGTATAACTACTTCCCAAATTAGCACCAATGAGTTTTTCGGGTAAACGACTACGCATAGTTTCAGTAAATTGAGGCCCACTGCAATGCATTGGCAATACCACATCCGGGTTAAGTTCCGTAAACGCATCAACAGTGTGACTGATATATTCCTGGTTGGAAGCGGCCAGATGGAATCCACCAACTACGGCATGCAATTTATCTACGCCGCTAACAGCTAAAGCCGTTTTTACGGTATTTATGATCCCAATATGCCCGCAAGCTGAAATCACTACCAGTCCCCGTCCTCTAACAAGGTAGCATAGGGCATGTTCCTCGGGATGATCATCGACAACCATCTTTCCTGCTCTTTCTACTTCAGTGAAATGATCCGACGTTCGAATTAATGTATGACTCGTTGTAGATTCGAATGATTCTCGCTGAATATACCCAGTAGTTAATGCATTACCTAAAACAAAAGGTTTTACACAACATTTTGGTTCGATTTTATGCGCCAACAACTGTTTGCGACTAAGCTCTCCCCATTTAACCATTTTGGGTTGCCCGGTGTTTTCTATGGTATCGGCTTCATCCCGAGCCCATCGATCTGCAAACACCTCCTCCCCCCCTATATAGAGGGATAAGTCCTCGGGTAGGTCTGATCGATACTTCCCAAGAAAACCATCAAGCCCACCGTAATGATCAAGATGACCGTGGCTAAGGATCAATCCATTCAATTTAGATGGTTTAATATCCAACAAATTAAAATTGCGATTAATCACTTCCGGTGTCCAGCCAAAATCCAAAAGATACTCATATCGATCGCCTCTTACTTCTGATGTTAAGTGAAGCGATAACCCCCACTCTGCAGCAAGGGTGTGGATCAACTTACCCGGTATATCCCCAACGTGGTCAACGTTAACAAATCTATGCGACTCTTTTGGGAGGATATTTTCATATCTAGAATCGACCACGACTCGAATAGTGAGGCTGTCGACTACCGGGATAGAATATGGAGTTTGAGCTTTCACGCTGTGTGCATATTCAATCTAACATTCGTATGCAATAAATTATGCATGATAAATCTTAATTCCTCGACATTCATACGAAATAATTATAGAAAACCCACTCCCAGTTCTACCTTTATAGCAGCTTAAAACATACAACAAACACTCAAAACACAAAAATTAAGATCGCTCTCGAGCGGAATATCTCGCCAACTACAGAGTTGGTGTGCTTATTTTGTGTTCCAGATGTCTCGATGTAATTGCCACGCGTGGCCGTCTCGTTTCCAGATCACGATATACTGGCCTTCTACATCTGTAGTTCCGGTATCGCCCGGTACTCTAAGAATAAACGCACCTATCTCGCCGGCAATGTCACTTCTTGCGTCGACCTCAATAGTGCTTAGATCAACCATCGTCATACCCGCGTCAATTGCGCCTTGCCAGAATGCCTGAATTCCAGGTCGGCCATCAACACGGTCTGCACCTGGAGGAAACAACGCAGCATCTTCGCTGTAAAAACTTGCAATTGTTGCGGCATCACCGGCATTAAATGCATCTTTAAAATTAGATGCAACTTCTTCGATATGCGAACGGGGGTCAGCGGCCAAAGCAACGGTCGGCAAAAAAATCGAAATAAACAGAATTGTAAGTAACTTTTTCATAATTTTCTCCGGACTCCCCCGTTCTGTTAAACGTCTCCTCTTAGTATGCAAGAGCTCAGCAATTGTTGCAATACGGTTGGTTATGCGAAGGTAATTGGTCTCAAAAGATGGACTTTTTTGAGGGCTTATCTGGAAATCGAAAACGGTACACCAAGTGCTCAAAAGGCCGGCAGAGCAGAGTATAATTGGGTAAACGCCCCGTTCTGCAAAATCAAGAAGTATCAATCAACCTAATTCTCATCAATCCCTCGAAAATACCCTCAATCGCGCCTGAAACGGCAATTGTCGGATTGGACCCCCGTTAAAAGAGCCACGAATACACACGCTCTGGCCCACCCCTCAACGCTGACCCAATGTCTGACCCGAAAGCATATTTTAGACAAAAAAATAGCCCCTGAAAGGAGCTAAGTTATTGTTTTTTCTGGTAGGCACGAGTGGATTCGAACCACCGACCCCCACCATGTCAAGGTGGTGCTCTAACCAACTGAGCTACGCGCCTGCCGAGTCGGCGAAGTGTACACATAGTGATTGATCAATTCAATTGTATAAATCACACGAAAATGCATATTTTCACCAAAAAGCATGACACCTCGGGTGAATTGCATCCTGTGTTTCATATTGTTTAATGTGTTGATACTTGCTATATTCCCACGGTCTTTATCAGTTCAGGTTAAGCGATCAGTTTATGAAACAAACCGCCTAACAAAATTTTATATAAATAAAGCAAAAACGCCTGTTTAATTAAAACAGGTTCTGTAATAAAGACAAATAGAAAATATTTTGATGTGGTGAACGAATTATCACATTACGATTGTAAACGTGGCGGTAGCAACCGCAGACGGCACTTTAAACATGTGTCGCGATTTATGAAGATTACGCTTCTGCCCTGAGCTTTAGCTCTTGGTTTTGGCAATTGGAGAAAAAGTTAGTAGTCTGTCCATATCCGCAGTGAAATACATGCGGGCAAAATCAGACACATAAAATCCTTCATGGGAAACCTGTTTTCTTTATGTGAATATGCGCATAACGATCATGAAACAGACTGAAGGAATTTTGCAAGTAGGGACCCATGTCTATCCGACGTGAACTTAATTACGGCACTCTGGCCATAGGAATCAAGATTTCTTGCAGGGACTGTAAATCACCGGACCTATAATTTGTTCGGG
Source organism: Gammaproteobacteria bacterium (assembly GCA_024679435.1). Taxonomy (GTDB): domain Bacteria; phylum Pseudomonadota; class Gammaproteobacteria; order Arenicellales; family Poriferihabitantaceae; genus JAIBDK01. The sequence continues at coordinate 3,208 of JAIBDK010000104.1, forward strand.
TTGTCCGGCGAAAACCGATTCACTCTCCAGCATGAGAGTATTTTTCGGTTTTTTAATATTCGGTCAATCAAACTAGAATACTGGTCACCTACGCCCATGAGCATCAGCAGGCTCAATGGACACAGTACCTAACCTTGTTTTCTCCTTTTTTCGTGAATCCTGCTGTAGCTCCCAAATATAGTATGACTGCTTGCTTGAGAACAAAGCAGTTCTGTTCAGCCCGGATTTGAGCCGTTTTTGGCCGGGGTCTGGTGCTCTAGGGATATATAAAATGAAAAGAATGTTATTCAATGCAACCCATGCGGAAGAATTGCGGGTTGCCATAGTCGATGGCCAAAAGCTTATCGATCTTGATCTCGAATCTGCGATTCGCTCTGAGAAAAAAGGCAATATTTACAAAGGAGTAGTAACTAAAGTTGAACCAAGTCTTGAAGCTTGTTTTGTAGACTATGGAACGGAAAAGCAGGGATTTCTTCCACTCAAAGAAATTTACCGCGGGTATTTTTCCTCTCACGATTCAAAATCATCGATATCAGGCGTGAAAATTGAATCGGCAATCGAGGAAGGCATGGAAATGATTGTCCAGGTAGACAAGGATGAACGCGGAACCAAAGGTGCTGCCTTAACCACCTTTATCAGCCTCGCTGGGCGTTTTCTTGTTTTTATGCCGAACAACCCCAAAGGCGGCGGAATTTCGCGTCGAATTTCTGGCGAGGAAAGAAACGAGCTTCGGCAGGTCCTGTCTAATTTAGTTGTTGATAAGCGCCACTCACTGATTGCACGAACTGAAGGTATCGGAAGGTCAACAGAAGAACTGCAGTGGGATTTAGATTTTCTGGTCAAAGTGTGGGATAACATTGAAGAAGCATCCATCAGCACCAAGGCCCCATTTCTCATTTATCAGGAAAGCAATCTCATCGTTCGTTCAATCCGAGACCATCTTTCTGATGATGTTTCTGAGATCATCGTTGATGACGAAGAAGTGTATGACCGAGCAAAACGTTTTATCGATCAAGTAGTTCCTTCAAGTATCAGTAAGCTAAAGATTTATAAGGATACCGTTCCGTTGTTCTCACGTTACCAGATTGAGAACCAGATCAACTCTGCCTTTAATAGAGAGGTGAGCCTCCCCTCGGGCGGTTCGCTAGCGATCGATCACACTGAAGCACTGATTTCCATTGACGTTAACTCAGCTCGGGCAACCAAAGGGAGCGATATTGAAGAAACGGCCCTCCATACAAACCTTGAAGCGGTAGAAGAAGTCGCCCGCCAGTTACGAATTCGTGATATCGGAGGCCTGGTAGTAATTGACCTCATTGATATGACGGTCAGCCGAAATCAGAAAGCCGTCGAAAACCGGTTAAGAGACTCATTACAAGCTGATCGGGCTCGTGTCCAGGTCGACCATATATCCCGTTTCGGACTGCTTGAAATGTCCAGGCAAAGGCTTCGATCTTCAATCAGCGATCTGAATTATAAGGTATGCCCCCGGTGTGAAGGAATGGGCACTATTCGAAGCGTCGTATCTTCTTCCCTGAATCTCATGAGGATTATCGAGGACGAAGCACTCAAAGAAAACACGGAAGCCATTCAGGTTGCAGTTCCACTGGATATGGCGACTTATTTGCTCAATGAAAAGCGCCATGAGTTGTACCAACTTGAAGCAAAGCTGGCTTCACGCATCATTGTTATTCCTTCAGACGAACTGGCCAGCCCACATTTTCATATCAACCGACTAAAAAGTGATGAATTCGACGAGTTGTCGAACATGCCAACTTACAGCCAGAAAGTTGCTCTGGAATCTTCCGAACCTAACGTCATCGATCACTTGAAAACAGCGAAGCCAGAAAGGGCACACGTCCAACTGGATCAGATCGGTCATAGCGCCCCTCCTCCTAAGTTCCAGCCAAATACTACGCCGGCTACAGAAACCAAAACAGCCGAACCTGGGCTTATAAAAAAGATAATGAAGGTATTTGCGGGAACTCCAGCGGTACAGGAAGAACCCGCCAAGGAAGAAACAACAAAACCCCAGGCCAGCAACCGACGTTCCAATCATAATCGTTCATCCGGTCAACAAACCCGTGGTAGAGGGCGGCAGGATGATTCGCAGGGTCGTAGCCAGAATCGTGGCCGAAACCCCAGAAAAAGTAACGCTCAAGATAAACAAACTAACCAGAACGCCGGGCGGAAGAAAACAGCTGACGATAACGCAACTACCAAGACTGATCAAAAAACCGCAACGGATGATCGTTCGAATGGGAACAGCCCTCAGAACAAAGGGCGTTCCCAAAATCGCAATAATCGTTCCCGTAATCAAGGAAGGAATAATTCGGGTGGGCGCAGGAATAATCAAAGCAGCCCCAGTAATAAGGCTAAAACCCAAAACGCAGCCCTGGAGTCAGCTGATGCAACACCTGGCAATGATCGCAAGGCAGCCGCGCGAAAGCCTACCACAAGAAAACCTTCGTCTGGACAGAGAAGACGCCCTGCCCCTAAGCAACAGCCGCATCCAGGACCAATTATATCAGTTGATAATATCCCTGCCGATCTGCCCGATGACATAGGCAACCGAAAAGACTAATAATAAAATCAACTTCGATCAAACACTGCCATTGATTCTACGTGCGCAGTCTGCGGAAACATATCTATAGCACCGGCATAAGTCAGGGAATAATCGTTATGGTTAACCATCACGTCGGCATCCCGGGCCAACGTTGCGGGATTACAGGAAACATATACAAGTCTTTCCGGTTGAATTTTTGGGATTACATCCTGAATCACCTGGAAAGCACCTGATCTTGGCGGATCTATCACCATTTTATTGAATTTTCCTGAATCGGCGATAACGGATAAATCACCGGCGTGCAAGTCCAGTTTCTCAAAGCTTGCCCTCTCTATCTGGTTAATTTCTGCGTTGTATCGACCCTTGCTGACCAGATAATTGTCCCCCTCCACACCAATGACCTCCGCACCTGATGTTGCCAAAGGTAAGGTAAAGTTACCCAACCCGCAAAAAAGATCGAGAATCCGGTCAGACGCAACGGGTTCAAGAAAATCATAGGCCTGCTTGACCATTAACTGATTCACTCTGGCATTGACCTGAATAAAGTCTAAGGGGCTGAATTCCAACTCAATATCGAACTGCTCGTGGCTATAACGCAATGGTATTGGCATCGCGGGTCCAACAGGCATCACCGAGTCAGGACCTTTTGACTGGGTAAAAAAATCAACGTCATTAATCGCAGCGTATTCTCTCAGTCGCTCTATATCTGCCTGAGAAATGCTTTCCAGATGACGTAGCACCAAAGCAACACGATGGTCCCCTGCAGCAACCTCTATTTGTGGAATCCGACTATTATTGGACAACCCGGTTATTAGCTGATGGAGACCAGGCAGCAAATCAGAAATCCGGATATCAAGCGTTTTGCATCGTTGCAGAGAGGTAATGAAGCTGCTCTGCCTTTCCCGAAAACCCACAAGAATGCCGCCTTTCTTGAATACGTTCTTAATCCCAAGACGGGCCTTTCGGCGATAATTCCACATGTCACCTCGTAACGGAGAAAGCACCTCACCCACAGAAACCTTGCCAATACGGGTAAGATTGTCGATCAGTATTTTTTCCTTGTAATCAATCTGGGACGAACTATCCAGATGTTGCAGGGCACACCCGCCGCAAATTCCAAAATACTCACATTCTGCTTCTACACGCTGACTGGAAGCCTCTAGAATTTTTGTTGATTTGCCTTCAAATTTACCTTTGCGCTTTTTACCTGGTTTAAAGGAGATCAACTCATCCGGTAGTACTCCATCAACAAAATAAACACGATCATTGGCTTTTACAACGCCTATCCCATCATGCGTGAGGTCTTCAACTCTGGCCCGCAATTCGTCCATGTATTACTCTTTACCACCAATATTCCAGGCCTGCAAAAACTCAAGGAGATGGGGCATTCCGGACTCATCGAGCAGGTCACGGGTTTTTTGGCATTCATCCTGATACTGATCTTTTGTCAGATTTCCACGTATCAACTCCCAGCGCAAATAAACCAGATAGGTATTAAGCACATCTGTTTCACAATAGTTTCTAATTCCTTGCAATTCACCACCAAGGTAATTATCCCAAACGGCGGCACCGCTCATCCCAAGCTTACCCGGAAATCCTAGCATCACAGCAATCTGATCCAGAGGGGCACACGCCCGAAGATTAAAACCGGACAGCATATCCATCACGTCAATATGGCGATAATGATAGCGACTCAGATAATTGTTGAATTTAAACTCCTTATGTTCATCACCGTTTTCCCAATACCGACTGGCATCAATGTTGTGCAATAGTGATCGATAATGCAAAACAGGCAAATCAAATCCTGAACCGTTCCAGCTAACAATAGTCGGTGAATAGCGATCAATGCCATCAAAAAACCGCTGAATCAATTCGTCTTCCGGTGAGTCAAGATTGCCAAGCGACCAGACTTTAAGAGAATCCCGGGAACGATACACTGCAGATATCGCGACTACGCGGTGCAAATGCAAAGGTA
>JAIBDK010000261.1 GCA_024679435.1 Gammaproteobacteria bacterium
CAGCGGACTGGGGGTCCATGGTTCGTGAGAATGCATCTTTGATTACTTTTGGTGATGCCACCCCGTTATATCCAGCCGCTGCGATCGCAATTCTTACGGTTGGCGTTAATTTTCTCGTAGACTGGTTTCTGCATAAATCAAGTGGATTAAAAGATGGACAATAATCAATCACCAGAACGTTCTAATGACATCCTGCTGGATATCTCTGGCCTTAAGATTGAAGGTAATTCTGATGATAAATGGCTGCCCATCATCAAAGGGCTTGATATTCAACTCAAACGCGGAGAAGTGCTTGGTCTGATTGGAGAGTCTGGCGCAGGTAAATCTACTGCGGGCCTTGCCTCCATGGCGTTTGCCCGTCCTGGGTGCAGGATTACTGCAGGTTCAATAAAGTTCGATGGTGTCGAGCTAACAGAACAGAGTGAATCCGATCTAAGAAAATTAAGGGGCGTGAGAATTTCCTATGTGGCACAAAGTGCCGCTGCTTCCTTTAACCCGGCTCATAAGCTAATTGATCAGTTTTCCGAGATTCCGGTGATTCATGGAGTGTGTGATCAGAGTAAAGCGGAAGCAGACGCCAAAGAGCTGTATAGAAAGATTTTGCTGCCTGATCCCGATGGAATCGGCTATCGATATCCTCATCAGGTTTCGGGTGGTCAGTTGCAACGTGCCATGACCGCCATGGCATTGTCATGTCGCCCTGAACTTATTATCTTTGACGAGCCTACTACAGCCCTTGATGTCACCACGCAGATCGAAGTTCTGGCAACCATCCGCGATATCGTTCACGAGTTTAATACTGCGGCGATTTACATTACCCACGATCTTGCGGTAGTTGCGCAGATGGCGGATAAGATTATGGTGCTTCGCTACGGTGAACTGGTTGAGGAAAACGAAACCAGAGAAATGTTAACCGAACCGAAAATGGCCTATACCAAATCCTTGTGGGCGGTTCGTTCCTTCAAGAAGACTGTGGCTCCGCCGATACACGAAGATGTTCCTTTAATTAGAATTAACAATGTAACCGCCGGATATGGCAAAGGCATTGATGTGCTCAAAAATATTGATTTTGAAATTCATAAGGGCCAAACCGTCGCCGTTGTAGGCGAGTCCGGCAGCGGAAAAAGCACCGCAGCCCGGGTGATTACCGGTCTTTTGCCGCCTCGTCTGGGTACTATTGAAGTCAACGGTGAAGCGCTGCCTGCAGACTATCGCAATCGTAATCGCGATCAACTTCGCCATGCACAGATGATTTATCAAATGGCTGATACGGCACTTAATCCCCGTCAACGTATCAGAGATATTATCGGCCGGCCAACCAGTTTCTATCTTGGGCTCGAGGGCAAGGCGAAGGAAGATCGGGTCAGAGATCTTTTGTCATTGATTGAGCTCGAGCCGAACGAGTTCATTGATCGCTACCCGGGTGAGCTTTCTGGTGGTCAGAAGCAGCGGATCAGTATTGCTCGAGCATTGGCGGCAGAGCCGGAATTTATCATCTGTGATGAAGTTACGTCCGCACTGGATCAGCTGGTTGCCGAGGGTATTCTGAAACTTCTTGATCGCCTGCAGCAAGAGTTTCAGCTGGCCTACATGTTTATCACCCATGATCTGGCAACGGTTCGAGCGATTGCTGATCGGGTAGTGGTTATGTTGCAGGGTGAGATTGTGGAACAGGGCCCCAAGGACGATCTTTTTACTCCACCCCACCACGAGTATACCGATCTGTTGCTTTCATCGGTACCGGAAATGGATCCCGACTGGTTAACTGAATTGCTTAAAGAACGTGCGCAAAGGGGCGTCATGTCATCCACATCATCTTCGTAACGACATCAACCGACACAATCAGTCGAAATGCGACGGAAATAGGTTACTAAACCTTTGATTGAGAGGTGGTCGTTAGATTTGCCCGTGGCGTGCGGTTTTTAACGGGTTTCAACTTTGGTCAGATTCCAGAAAGGCTTGCTTTGCGGCTTCAACTGCGTCGACGTTTAAGGAAAAGCCAAGCCCCGGGCCAGACACAATCGGAAGCTTTCCTTTTTGAAGTTCAAGGTTTGGGGAATCAATGATGTCCCAGGCAAGAAGGTGATTCATGTACTGATTTCCATCATCTATATTGGGAATAGTAGACGCCGCCTGAATCATCGCGCAGGTTGTGATACCGGTTTCGTGTAAACCATGTATGCAAATGTTCAGTCCTGCTGCTTCAGCTATTCCCGCACATTGCCGAAACCGCGAAATACCCCCGGTTTCATGGAGACCCAACACAATAATGTCAGCTGCTTTTTCACGACATACATCATAGGTATCAAAAGGTGTAAATACAGCTTGATCAGCAGATATAGAAACGGGCGAACCGGCATGAATCTGGGCCAGTGCCGAGATACTTTCACAATGCGAAGGCTGTTCCACAAAATCAATATCAAACTGCGAGAGCTTCGCGATCATTCGAACGGCAGTCTGGGGGTCCCAGTGTTCGTTTGGATCAATTCTCAGTCTTTTTTCGTTGCCAATTGCATCTCGAATAGATTTTACTATCTCGTAGTCTAGTTTATCTCCGCGCCCAACTTTGGCGTAAATGACCTCGCAACCTTCATCGCATAATATGCGCGCGTGCGCGGCCAGTTCGTCAGGCGTTTCTCCCTGAACAAATCCGAAATAAGAAATCTTATCATGCAAAGCGCCGCCAAGAAGTTCATGAACTGCTTTATCAGTAGATTTCCCCATTACATCCCACAATGCCATTTCCAGGCCCGCGAGTAACATGCCCGCATAGCGTGGGGCGCTGCAATTTCCGTGAGCCTGAAAAAAACGATGGTAGATTTCTCGGAGCAGCCGGGCATTTTCGAATGGGTCATGTCCAACAATCATTTTCTCCGCAAGCTTGAGATAACAACATATAGCCTCAGCGGACGGCGTGCCGATACACTCGCCATATCCAGAAATCCCTTCATCCGTCTGCACTTCAACAAGGATAACCGTGGCCCCCATGATGACGCCATGGGCCCAGTGATAAGGAACTTTATTGGGAACCAGCAAAGGGGTGCATACAAGTTTTGTGATTTTCATTGTTGCTTTGCTTTTGATGCAGATTAAGAGTTTGCGAGGATTAAATGTTTTGTCAGGACAAAAGCGCGCCCCCATCGACATCTATGGTGGTTCCCGTGACGAATTCATTTTCCAACGCAAACAGAATGCCCTTTGCGACCTCTTCAGGTTTGCCGGCGCGAGGTATTAAATGTTGGCTAGTGCCATTTGAAAGAAACTCCTCGCGTTCGCTGCCCTGGTGAGCGAACATGGGTGTATCGATTAGACCCGGTGAAACGACGTTAATTCTCTTGGGGGCTAATTCAGCGGCGATCGCCCGCACAAAACCCTCTACGGCATTTCCCACAGTTGATATGGCGATGTAGCCGGTTTTAACTTTGCGCGCAGGGTAACCACTAACCAGAACAATCGCACCACTGTCTTTCACATAACCTGCGCCCAATCGCACTGAGTTTGTGTAACCCCAGAGTTTGGCGAATGACGCCTGAAATCCGTCCAGATCCATGTCCATGAACGGCCCCACCGCCCGGTCACCTCCAGTGGCGGCGTTAACGAGATAATCAATTTCGCCCACCGATGCAAAAAATGTGTTCAGGCCTTCTCGGTCAAGAACATCGACACTTCGAACGGTTACACCTATCAGACTCTCAGGCATTACCCCGCGACGACAGCCAACCACAACTTCAACGCCAGCCTCGCTGAGCAATCGGGTTGTTTCAAGGCCGATTCCCGATGAGCCACCGATAACAACCGCCTTTTTACCTTTTAAATTAGACATGGATATATTTCTAAAGAGTTAGCAGCACATAAACATATCGTATTGGATGAAAAATTGGAATACGTTGTTTGGAACGTCAATGGTTTCATTTACTGAAAGCCAACGTATTTAGTATAGAGCCAGATTGTCTATCAGACGGACATCATCGATAGTTGCTGCAACCAGGGCTCTAGGACGCTTAGGAACGGTCAATGGCGTTCTGATAGTCCAGTTTCTCTCATCCCGCACTGCGGCATATTGCACATCAATATGTGGGTGCTCAATGGAGTCGAGGAGAATCTTCTCTAATTTTTGTGCCGAATGCTCCCCAGATTTCCACGACCGTCTGGTGTCTTGCAATGCTTTGTTTAGTCGTGATGCGATAATAAGC
>JAIBDK010000307.1 GCA_024679435.1 Gammaproteobacteria bacterium
AACATGTGAACTTCGTCGATAAGGTATATCTTGAAGCGACCCTGCGTGGGTGTGTACTGGACGTTATCCAGTAATTCTCGGGTGTCATCCACCTTGGTTCTACTTGCCGCGTCTACCTCGATAAGATCAATAAAATTACCCTGATCAATGGTTCTGCAGGCCATGCACTCACCACAAGGCTCCGCTGATACACCCTGCTCACAATTCAGAGCTTTAGCAAATATTCGGGCCAAAGTCGTTTTACCAACACCACGAGTGCCAGTGAAGAGAAAAGCGTGGTGGACTCGTTGGGTGTTGAGGGCGTTTGTCAACGCAGAAACAACATGATCCTGACCAATAACGTCCGAAAATTTTCCGGGGCGCCATTTTCTTGCAAGAGCCAGATAACTCATAAATTGTCTGCTTTCGTGCGTTACTTGTTGATATTAAGAGGTTTATTATGAGCGAAAAAGGCCAGATAGAGGTGGCGGATCCAGTAAGCCTTGCCCTGACACCCAACGTAGTTGCTGCGGCTGCTTCCTTCCGGACCTGACCGAGTTCACAACCTGTCGCCATCAGAGAGACCTGCCTTCACCGCCATAAGAGATACGTTACTCGTTTCTAATCATTTGAGTTTAGAATTCTAGCGCATCGGAATTTTAAGCCATAATGAGTTCAAACGGGTATAAATATTTTGCGCGATAGCGACAATCGACTAATCCTGGATACTGAAGTTGCTCGATTCAAATCTTGTTATGCTTTGCTAGATGCTCCCCTGCTCAAATCGATAGCTAACCTAACCATTTTACAACGCAACAGGCTCTGCAACGTAACAGGCTCAGAGTAGAAACAAAAGTAGACGTCATGTTATCAAATAACTCTTGGGCAATTACTACCTGAAAAAATAGAGCTAATAGTTGCTCGCAGAATACTTCTCCCAGAAAAAAATTATACTAAAGATTAGTTTATGCAAAATTTGCGGCATAATAATTGAACCGAACTTTATTCGGACTTATAACTGGAAGAATCGAGACATTTGTATCGTATAAGGCGACGCCAGTTCGGCCATTATCAGAACGGAGTTTTCTTTCAAGGAAATTTTAATAACTATCAGCAGTCTAACGTGTTGTCCCTTTCCCATTGACTGATGGTTGACTTGAAGTTATTCCATTCGTCGATTTTAAGTTTGCAATAGGCATCAATTAAAGGCTGCCCAAGTTGCGCCTTTAAGGCGGTGCCTTTCTGAGTCATCCGAATAGCATCTAGCAAATTCAGCGGCAGCTTTTTAAGGCCTTTTGCCTTGTGTCCTTCGGTATACATATTTATATCAAGCCGTTTACCGGGATCACGCTTGTTAATAACCCCGTCCAGACCAGCTGCAAGTATAGCTGCCTGCATCAAATAAGGGTTGGCAGCACCATCCATCAATCGCATTTCGAAGCGACCTTCATCTGGGATTCGTACCATGTGGGTCCGATTGTTGCCGCCATAACTGACGGAATTTGGTGACCAAGTTGCTCCGGATAGTGTTCTTGGTGCATTGATACGCTTGTAGGAATTAACCGTCGGATTAAAAATCGAAGCCAGCTCTTCTACGTTATGCATTATTCCGCCGAGGAAATTATAGGCCATTTTCGAAAGACCAAGTTCTCCTCTTTTGTCATGAAACAGATTTTTCTTGCCGGATTTATCCCAAACTGAAACGTGGGCATGGCAACCGTTCCCGGTAAGATTGGCGAAAGGCTTGGGCATAAAAGTCGCACGAAGCCCGTGATTTTCGGCAATTTGCTTAACCATATACTTAAAAAACACATGCCGATCAGCGGTTTTCAGGCAATCATCATAATCCCAGTTCATCTCAAACTGACCGTTGGCATCCTCATGATCGTTCTGATAAGGATTCCAGCCCATATCGATCATGGCGTCACATATTTCTGAAATCACATCATAACGTCGCATCAACGCCGACTGGTCATAGCAGGGTTTGGATTGGGTATCTTTGCCGTCTGCGATTTTTGTTCCGTCTTCGTTAATCAGAAAGTACTCGCACTCAACCCCGGTTTTCATTCGATAACCTTTTTTCGCTGCTTTGGCGATCTGCGCCTTCAGGGCAACTCGAGGTGAAGCTTCAATCGCCTTGCCATTGAGGTAGAGGTCACTGGCAAGCCAACCTACTTCTTTTTTCCAGGGCAGTTGAATCAGGCTATCGGGATCGGGAATTGCAAACATATCTCCATCGGCAGGACTCATATCGAGCCATGCAGCGAAACCGGCAAATCCGGCCCCCTCTTTCTGCATATCTCCAATTGCACGGGCCGGAACCAGTTTGGATCGAAGAACACCAAAAAGATCCACAAAACTGATGAGGAAGTATTTGATTTTCTTTTTCTTTGCAATTTCTGCGAGATCTTTAGCCATGTTTTGTTTCCTTGAGGAATGGGTCAAATTTAAAAATGAATGATAACGATTTCGATTCTGTAGTTCCAGCGTGTTCTAGAAATTACCCTTTCCAGGATACCAGTCGGTACCTGCAAGGGGGATTTTTGCCATCGCTGCGGCTTCCATAGTTAAGGCAACCATATCTTCCGGTTCCAGGTTATGCACGTCTGTTTTGCCTGCAGCTCTAGCCAAAGTTTGGGTCTCCAGAGTGAGTACACGAAGATAGTTAGCTAACCTGCGACCGGCAAGTTCCGGGTCAAGCCTTTCTCCTAGATCTGGATCCTGTGTACAGATCCCACTCGGATCCTTGCCATCCTGATAGTCATCATAATAACCGGCACTGGTGCCAAGCTCGTTATATTCACTTTCAAATTCCGGAGAATTATCACCCATAGCAACCAGAGCGGCCGTGCCGATAGATACTGCGTCAGCTCCAAGTGCCAGCGCCTTGGCTATGTCTGCACCGGTCCGGATGCCACCAGACACAATCAATTGAACCTCGCGATGCATGCCCATATCTTTTAGCGCATCTACCGCAATTCGTGTTGCAGGTAATGTGGGAATTCCAACATGCTCTATAAATACATCCTGCGTTGCTGCAGTTCCTCCCTGCATACCGTCAACCACAACAACGTCTGCACCCGCTTTGACCGCAAGCTGGACGTCGAAAAAGGTTCGTGTTGCGCCAACCTTAATATAGATAGGAACTTGCCAATCAGTTATTTCGCGCAGCTCCTGAATCTTAATCTCCAGATCATCCGGGCCGGTCCAGTCGGGGTGACGACAGGAGCTTCTTTGGTCTATTCCCTTAGGAAGATTTCGCATTTCTGCAACTCGATCGCTAATTTTCTGACCGAGCAGCATACCCCCGCCACCGGGTTTTGCACCCTGCCCTACCACCACTTCAATCGCATCAGCCTTGCGCAAATCATCAGGATTCATTCCATATCTCGAGGGCAAATACTGATAGACCAGTTTATCTGAATGCCCCCGTTCTTCTGGAGTCATACCACCGTCTCCCGTTGTTGTGCTGGTACCAACTTCACTGGCGCCTCGCCCTAACGCCTCCTTGGCCTGAGCAGATAACGCACCGAAGCTCATTCCGGCAATAGTAACCGGTGTAGAAATGGTGATTGGATTTTTGGCAAATCGTGTTCCCAAAGTTACCGATGTATCACATTTTTCACGATACCCTTCTAGCGGATAACGCGACATGCTGGCACCCAGAAACAAAAGATCATCAAATGTTGGTATCGATCGCTTAGCACCGAATCCGCGAATATCATATATTCCTGACGATGCGGCC
>JAIBDK010000091.1 GCA_024679435.1 Gammaproteobacteria bacterium
AACCAAGCCGAAACACAGTCTGGAAAGACCCTCTGAATTCACCCCATACATCGAAGCTATCCTCAATCTGCTCCCCGGAACTTGATTCAATATGATTGGCCACCAGGTAACCCCGAATGCGCGATTTCCCTTTGTCCCGCTTTAATGGTTCGACATACCATTTTCTTCCGTATGCCGCCGTTACCTGACGATAGTCTGTGCGTTTGTCAAAACCAAAGTCTGCTCGATAATCGGCTGCGTAGTCATAATAATTTAACCAATACAGGCTTTTTGGGCCATCATGCTTATATGCAAGTTTTATGCCATGCCCTTCCAGAGTGTTATTTGGATCTGCTCGTAAAACGGCTGAGTTATAGTCGCAGTCACCAAGCAGGCAGTTCTCAGGGGGCGGTTCCAGGCAATCATCTCCGTCGCACAGATCCTGGGCGAAGGCTTCGGGGTAATCCGTTACCGAGTACATCAACTGGTATCTCAGTTTGTCGTCAATACCCAAATTAAACAAACCATCAATGCCGGCCACATAATTATTGTAGTCTTTACCGGTTCGTGCCGTGGCTATAATTCCTGTCGATGAACCCTTCTCGCCGGTCGTATATCGGACGGCATACAGGTCTCCAGGCAAGTCGGTAATTTCAACTTTCTCTGATCCAAGGTTATCAGGCATGATCAGTTCGGTACTCTCGTCACTGATCCACATGCCACCTGCAGAAATTTTTCTACCGGTATGGGAAAAATTTAGGCCGAATTCTGGCTGCACGATATTACGGGTATAAACTACCGGCATCGTTGTGGAGTAAAGATCCCGGCCGTCTTGAAAAAACTGCCTTTTCTCCGGTTGAAATGGTGTGAATGAGTTATTGATGCTGTCCCGGGCAATATCGCCTTCCACGTCGGTATAATTAGGGTAAATAGTTGCGGATGCTGTGGTTGCCGAATCAATGACCAGTTTGACGTCTACACCTAACTCATGATTATTGTGGTCTTTAATTTGCTCAAAGGGTTCGTCTTTATCTCTTTTCTCGTCAGGATGAAAGATATAGTAAGGTGAGAATTCAACTCGTTTTTGCTGGGCCGCCAATCCTGAAACGTCTTCCTTCTGGAGTATATAGACCGCCCCGAAAGTGCGATCTACTGCACGGGGGTAGCTGCGCTTCATAACTACCAGCCAGGCCGGTATTTCGCCTTCTTCAACCCTGGGTTGTTTGATGGAGTCAAAGGGTATCTCCATTTCAACAACATAGCCCTGGGGGGTTATGTTGGCTTCGGCTTTCCAGCGGGTGTCCCAATCATAAATGTAGCGGTCACTGATGGTGTTTTGCAGTACATCAGAAACGGAACCATGGGGATTGACCCTGAATTCTAGTTTTCGCCGCAGATTGCCTGTTGGGTCAATAACTATGGATACGTAATCTCCGTCCTTAACCCCATCGCGCAGCCGATTGGCAGAACGCATTTCTTCGGGTTTTGGATCATAGGCAGTAATCCCCAGATACAGATGTGTTGCAGTTACCGCAACCAGAACATCAGTACTCACTATCGCGTCAGAAAAACGTATGGGATAGAGTTCCTTGCCAATATCTCGGAGCGGTGCATCATTCCAAAACACATCATCCAGAACACCGTCCAATACAGGCTTTCCCGGAGTATCGCTTAGTTTGACTGTTCTGATGTCTTTGATTGACACATCATCCGCTGCCTTTTCGACTTCGTCTAAATCATCAGTCGGGGCTTCCTCCAGATTGACGGCCCACAAATTTGTGGGCAGTCCGAGAAAAACCAATAACAACAATATCGTTCTCATATCGTTCTCACATCGTTCTCATATTGGTCATCTTTTAAAGATATGCCCATGCCACCTGATATTCTAAAGCACCAACCTTCATTGTAAACTAATTCGGGTTCCTCCTGCGAGGCGGGACGCAAGCGAGATGTTGCCGCAGTTGTTATTACTCGATTATAGTTTACTTGCCAGTCTGAGCTTGGTACGCTGGACGAATCTAAGAAGTGTCTTGAATTAAACAGACTATGACTATGACTATGACTAAAGTTAAATCTAAAAAGAAAACCGGCGCGTCCTTGTTTTTGGCTTCAATATTGGCAACCACCGCTGCTCTGGCGTCAGATATCGGAACCCCTGATCCGACGACAATCAGTGGGTTATATCCTGGAAAAGCATATTCACCGTATGCGCAGCGATCATTTCCAAGTAATATTTATTGGGGTGAAACTCACTTACATACCGGGTTGTCTCTGGACGCCGGTTTGTTCGGTAACATACTCGGCCATGCAGACGCCTATCGACTAGCGAAGGGTGAAGAAATAACATCCTCTACCGGTCTGCCGGTTAAATTGAGTCGACCTCTGGACTGGCTGGTAATCACCGACCATTCGGATATGATGGGTATTGCCACGGATATTCAAAAAGGAGCGCCGAATATTTTGGCGAACGCAAAAGGCAAGGAGTGGGCAGAAGGTTTTCAAAAGGGTGGTCAGGCTGCAGGTGAAGCGGCGTTCGACCTGATTACTAATTTCGCCCAAATGACCGTTCCCCCTGAGCTTGTTGAGCAATACTCACCCGGTTCAAAAGTGTACGATAATCTCTGGGCAGATATCACTGAAACGGCTGATGAGTTCAACGATCCAGGAAGATTTAGTGCCTTAATTGGTTTCGAATGGACTTCTGTTCCCAAAGGGTTCAATCTGCATCGGAATGTAATCTTGCGTGATGGCGGTAACGAAGCACGTCAGGTGACGCCACTTACGACGCAACCACCACTAGGAACGACAGACCCGTTAGATCTGTATGCATGGCTCGAGAATTACGAGGCCAAAACTGGCGGTCAGGCCCTGGCAATTGCGCACAATGGTAATCTCTCCAACGGTTGGATGTTTCCGACAGAAGATACCTATGCAGGGGGCAAGGTTGACAAAAACTACGTAGAGCTCCGTGCCAAATGGGAGCCACTTTATGAGGTAACCCAGATAAAAGGCGACGGAGAGACTCATAGTTTCCTCTCACCCACGGACGAATTTGCTGATTATGAGACTCTGGACAAAGGCAACCTCGATCTTACAGAGGTAAAGACGGATGAAATGCTGCAGCGGGAATATGCCCGTGAAGCCTTAAAGCAGGGGCTTGCGCTAGAAAGCAAACTGGGCACCAATCCATACAAGTTCGGTATGGTTGGCGCAACGGACAGTCATACCGGTCTGTCTACCGCTGAAGAAGACAATTTCTTTGGTAAATCCACGAGCGTTGAGCCTTCTTCAACCAGAGTGTCACATCCATTTGTAGAATCACCGCTTGGTGCGATAGAAGGCTATGAATTGTCCGCTTCCGGCTATCAGGGTGTCTGGGCATCCGAGAATACGCGGGAAGCAATTTTTGACGCAATGCTGCGCAAAGAAACCTACGGCACCACAGGTCCTCGTATCGCGGTTCGCTTTTTCGGCGGCTGGGAATTCACAGAAGAAGACCTGCGCAGTCGGGCACTTGCCTTTCTTGGATATGAGAAAGGCGTACCAATGGGTGGAAACCTTTCAGCACCCACAAGCGATGCGCCGACCTTTATGGTTTACGCACTGCGAGACCCCATTGGTGCAAATCTTGACCGAATCCAGGTCATTAAGGGTTGGGAGGATGCCGATGGTTCAACGCATGAAAAAGTTTATGACGTGGTCTGGTCTGACAATCGCACACCTGATTCCACCGGAAAGCTGCCGGCGGTGGGCAACACGGTTGACCTTGAAGCGGCAAACTGGACGAATACTATTGGCGCGTCAGAGCTAGCTACAACCTGGAAGGATCCAGATTTTGATGTGAATCAAAAAGCATTTTATTACGCACGGGTAATAGAAATACCAACCCCACGCTGGGTGGTGTACGACAAAGTCCGTCTCGGTGCTGACATTCCGGAGGAAGCGGCATTGATTCATCAGGAGCGTGCTTACACGTCACCGATCTGGTACAACCCGAAGTAGGCGAACCGTCAGGGTCGCCATAGGCTTTTATTTATGTTCCGTCCGGGGGTGTTCTCAATATTGCTTATAGCAGCGCAACAACAGATTTTCGGAGTGCCGGCAGCACCTCTTCGGAAAACCACGGGTTCTTTTTTATCCAGACGTTGTTTCTTGGGCTGGGGTGAGGCAGGGGCATAATTTCCGGGCCATAGGCTTTCCAGTTTTGAACCGTCTGGGTAAGGCTTTTTTGCTGGCTTTTTCCTAAATGCCACGCGATAGCGTGCTGGCCAATGACCAGGGTTAGCTTTATGTTGGGTAGGCGCTCCAGAAGCGTTTGTCTCCATTTTTTGGCACATTCTGGACGCGGTGGCAGGTCGCCTGACTTTCCGGTTCCGGGATAACAAAAGCCCATAGGGATGATGGCGATTTTGCCCGGATCGTAAAATATTGGTGATTCAATTCCCATCCAGTTGCGCAAACGCTCTCCGCTAGGGTCATCGAAGGGAATACTGCTTCGATGGACCCGTATACCCGGAGCCTGACCGGCAATCAGTATTCTTGCTTTAGGAGAGGCCTGAAAAACCGGATTGGCACCTTCCGGTAAATATGGGTCGCATAGCGTGCACGATTTGATTTGATTTATTAGTTGCCGGAAGTCGTTTTCCACGATGACCTAAAGTCTTATGAACCGGGCGAGTGACGCTTAAACATCATCCAGAATGCCATCAGTGTCAGTGCAATGAGCCAGATCAGGCTCCAGCCCGGCATCGAAATACCCATTAGTGTCCAGACGACATCAGCGCATTCACCCGATCCTTTCAAGACGGTCTCCAGCATCTTTGTGAACGGTAGGGCATCCAGCATGAACGCCAACCCCGGGCCACATTCAGGGACCTGATCTTCAGGCAGGTTCTGCAACCAGACGTGCCGACCGGCGATGAAAATGCCAAATAGTCCAGCTAAGGAGGCAAGAAAACCATAAACTCGCTTGCCGAAGCCTGAAGGGTTATGGAGGCAAGCAATAAAAAATATTATTCCCATGGCGATAAAGGCAACCCGCTGGAAGATGCAAAGGGGACAAGGTTCCAGGCCATCATGGTATTGAAAATACATAGCAAGGGCGATGAGTCCAAGACAAATTAGAAAGCCGGTGAGCGATAGTGCACGATTAGTCATAATAGGTTAACGATCAAATCAATAAAAAAGTTGGAGAAGATTAACAGAACAAGTGGTCCATCGTATGCCGGGAACAGTGAATTCGTAAAAAAGTGTCTGGGAGCGGCAGAGTTCAGGTGTTTCAGTTATAAATCGTCCTGCCGCCATCAACGTTAATAACCTGACCGGTAATAAAATCAGCGCCGATTAGCAGAAACTCAACGGTTTTAACGATGTCTTTGGGATCCCCCCGGCGCTTTAGTGGAGTGGCTGAAATCAATCGTTGCTGGGCGATTTCATCACCATCATTTTCAGGCCATAGTATAGCCCCGGGTGCAACGGCATTAACCCGGATTTCGGGGCCAAGATCCCGGGCCAGAGAACGCGTCAACGAAACCAGCCCGGCTTTGGACGCGGAGTAAATTGGGTGGTTTTCCAGAGGGCGTTCAGCATAAATATCGGTCAAATTGATAATGCATCCCCGGGATTTTTTTAAGTAGGGTGCGACTCCCTGGGCAAGGAAAAAAGGGGCCTTAAGGTTAACATCCATGATGTTCTGCCATTGGTCTTCTGTCGCCGATGATATAGGAGTTGGAAAAAATACGGATGCATTGTTGACTAGTCCGTCGAGCTGTCCCATTTCGATGATACAGTCTCTGGCAAGGCTGCGGATTGCAGAAATATCCTCAAGGTTTCCCTGAACCAGCACGATAGAATTCGGCCTAGCGTTATTGAGTTCAGATTCCAGCTCCCTGGCCTGGCGCTCACTATGATTGTAGTGGGCAATTATTCTCGCACCCTGATTGTGCAGGGATCTTGCGATTTCCAACCCGATTCGACGGGTACTGCCGGTTATTAATATTACCTTGTTGTTCAGAGTGGTCAATTTTAGTGTTCTTAGGATTTGGTTGGGTAAAAATTCTGCTGTGACAATGAAATCTTGAATTCAGGCAATGATAGTAACATCACAGGAGGTTCTGTATAAGTCCGATTGACTGAGTATGAAGTGCGTGTGAGTCGTACTTTAGATAACTCTAAGTGTTAGATTAGCTGTTAAACTTCGGCACGAAAATCAATTTGCCCATTTCCCCTTCCAATAAAATTTTTGCAACGTGTTAGATGCCCTCAATGATCTTCAGATTGCCCATTCTGAACAATTACGTGGGGAAATCTGCAAACTTATAGAGAGTAAAAATGGCTGGATAGGCTTTGATCAGTTTATGGATATGGCGCTTTACGCCCCGGGCTTGGGCTACTACAGTGGAGGCGCTCGCAAGTTTGGTGAGCAGGGAGATTTTATTACTGCACCCATGATGGGTTCGCTTTTTGGACGGTGCCTGGCGAATCAATGTGCTGAAGTTCTGACGCGATGTGATCAATCAAGATGTCGTTCTGTGGTTGAATTTGGAGCAGGTACCGGGGAACTGATGCTGGAAATTTTAAGGCATCTGGAGTTGCAGAAATTGCTGCCGGATGAATATGTTGTTCTGGAAACCAGCGCAGATCTTCAGGAAAGACAGCGCCAACTTATAGCGACCTCTAAGCCGGAGTATCTTGAAATTATACGTTGGTCAAACAGGCTCGATGAGAAGATCAACGGAATTATTATTGCCAATGAGCTGCTGGATGCTATTCCAGTCAAGCGGTTTGAGATTGATGAGAATTTCATGGCCAGAGAATTGGGAGTTACTCTGAACGATGATTGTTCTGAGACAGATACGAGCCCTTTTCAGTGGAAATCGGCGAATCAGCCGTTTGAACTTTCTGTGCAGGATAGACTGAAGCCGTTTCAGCTTGATGTGGGGTATCAAAGTGAAATTGGATTGCAGGCGGAAGCCTGGGTCCGCTCTATTGGAGATAACCTGGAAAATGGTGCAATGGTGTTAATTGATTATGGCTTTCCAGCATCGGAGTACTATCATTATGACAGGCGTGGCGGCACACTTATGTGTCATTTTCAGCATACAGCACATGACGATCCTTTCAGGCATCCGGGGTTGCAGGACATCACCGCCCACGTTGATTTTTCAGCCGTTTTTGAGGCTGCCAGGCAAGCGAATCTTGATCTGGCGGGTTATTGTAATCAGGCCAGCTTTCTTATGTCGCTCGGTATTCTTGATGAGTACCACAAAGTGCTGGTAGGCGATTCGAAAGGCCAAGACCAAACTTCCAGAAAGTCACTGGAAGTGGCTCAGCAGATCAAAAAACTGACATTGCCTCACGAGATGGGTGAATTATTTAAGGTTATTGCGTTCAGTCGTAATTTTGACTATCCATTGCAGGGTTTTGATATGCAAAATCGGGCCGGGTGGCTGTAATGGACTTCTTTCAAGCTTTTTGGCTCGCAGTGATTCAGGGCTTTACGGAATTTCTTCCGGTGTCCAGTTCCGGCCATTTGGCGCTAATTCCGTCTGTGTTTGGCTGGACGGATCAGGGATTGGCATTTGACGTCGCGGTGCATGTAGGGACATTGTTGGCGGTACTGATCTATTTCCGGCAAGACCTCAGTCTGATTCTTAGAGACTGGGTTGTCTCGGTGACAGGAGGTGATTCAACTGTTTACAGCAAGCTGGCCTGGGCTATCGCTTTAGCTTCCGTCCCCGTCGGGGTGGTCGGGTTATTTTTTGAACCCGTAGTTTCAGGGATTTTCAGGAGTCCGGTACTTATTGCGTTCGCTACAATTGGATTTGGCGTTGTACTTTGGCTTACAGACTGGCTGGGGAAACGTCAGCGTGATATACGTGAGATGTCGTGGAAGGACGTGTTGGTTATCAGTTTAGCGCAGGTGCTAGCGCTAATTCCCGGGACTTCGAGATCAGGGGTCACCATCTCAGCGGGACTGGCTATGGGATTGACCCGTCAGGCGGCAGCTCGATTTTCGTTCTTACTGGCCATCCCGGTAATTTTTA
>JAIBDK010000246.1 GCA_024679435.1 Gammaproteobacteria bacterium
GGCATCGTCATCAGGTTTTATGAGAAGTTCCATTTCAAATCCGCGGTCCTGAAGTAAATCTAGAGCCGCATCGTCAATTCTGTCGCTGACTAGTATTTTCATTTTTTTAAGGTTGGAGAATGTTGTTTTTCTGAGCACCAGGCCTTGCAAGATTTTTGAAGCTCCTGTCTTTCAAAGAGTCCGTTTATGCATTTACGGTGACGTTATACCATAATAGCTTGATGATTCTGCAACGTATGGTTATCCCTTGGATAGTTTGAATTGTTTATAATCTGATTATACTAATACTACTCTGAAACGCTGTATTTATTGAGCTTGCCATTCCTTAAACCTGAAAACTAAAAACTGACTAATGAGAATAGAAGAAGATAATAAACTTGATTACAGCAGCGTGTTAATTCGACCAAAGCGAAGTACGTTAGGGAGCCGAAAAGAAGTTGATTTATTTCGTGAGTTTACCTTTAGAAATGCGGGTTATAAAAATCAGGAGGTGCGCTACAGCGGTGTTCCGATCATGGCGTCAAATATGGACGGAGTAGGAACATTTGAAATCGCCGATGCTCTGGCTGAGCTGGGGCTATTTACCTGCCTGGTAAAAAATTACACTGAATCTGAGTTAATTTCATTTTTTAATGACAGTGAAACATGTCATCGGGAGAACGTCGCCTACTCAATGGGGATCACTTCAACGGATTTCAAAAAATTTCAAAATGTTTATGGAAATGATGACGTAACACTTAAATATGTATGTGTCGATGTGGCGAATGGTTACAGTGAACGATTTTCAGATTTTATTAAAAAGCTAAGAAATGCCAGTCCGGACATTGTTATCATTGCCGGGAATGTAGTTACCGGTGAGATGACCGAGGAACTGATACTGTGTGGAGCCGATATTGTGAAAGTCGGTATAGGCCCCGGCAGTGTTTGCACAACACGTATTCAGACCGGAGTCGGGTTTCCACAGTTATCTGCAGTCATTGAATGTGCAGATGCGGCGCACGGTCTTGGCGGTCACGTTATTGCTGATGGTGGGTGTGCCTGCCCGGGGGATGTTGCGAAGGCATTCGCTGCTGGCGCAGATTTCGTGATGCTAGGTGGAATGCTAGCGGGCCATGATCAAGGAGGCGGGGAGGTAATTACCCGTTTTTATAGAACAGGTGAAGTTAACAGAACTGATGATGGTTGGGATAATGTGGTCGAGGAGCGAAAGTTTGTACAATTTTATGGCATGAGTTCAAAAGCGGCTAATGAAAAACATTTTGGCGGGCTTAAAGAATATCGATCTTCTGAAGGTCGTGATATTCTGGTTCCATATAAAGGGGATATAGTAGCAACCGTTCAGGATTTGCTCGGCGGTATTCGGAGTACCTGTACCTACGCGGGAGCCAAGAAATTGAAATGGCTGAGTAAGTGTACGACCTTTGTAAAGACCGATCAGCAGTTTAACGCGGTATTTTCGGGTAAGGACAAGACATCTAGTTAGATTGTTGGCCGTAATGATGCGTTTTTCTGAAACAAAAAAAGCGGACTCACGTCCGCTTTTTTATTCGTTGACATAGAGTTTATTGATTTGCGCGCATACCATCGCGAATTAACGCCTTAATTAGAGCAATTCCCATCAGTATCATCATAAAAGAGAATGGCACTGCCCCTATAATCATCGCAGCTTGAATTGCCCCCAAGCCCCCGGCTAATAAGAGCGCGGCAATCACGGCGGTGAGAATCAAACCCCAGATTATAATATGGGGCTTTCCCGCGGATCCGGATTCTCCGCCTGCATTGATCGTATTAACAACCAACACTGCAGAGTCAGCGGAAGTGACCAGATATGTGAGCAACAGGATAACGATTAATACAGACATCACCGTTGCCATGCCGGTGGACAGCATGATGTTTATGACTTCATAAAGCTGGGCAGTAAGGCTTTGAGCAAAAATACGTCCATCGGCTACCCCGTTCAGTTCCAGGTCGATAGCCGTCCCACCGAGAAGGGTAAACCACAGGAAACACATCAGCGATGGCGCGGCAATTGCACCCAGTACAAATTCCCTTATGGTTCGGTTTCTAGAAATTCGTGCCAGAAAGATACCGACGAAAGGGGCGAATGCTATCCACCAGGCCCAGTAGAAAATGGACCACCAACCTTGCCATTCACCCGGGCTCCCCGGACCATCCGCTGGATATACAGTAAAGGTCAAGGCAGGCAGATTAATGATGTAGCTGAATAATCCTTTGCCCAGTAATTCCATTGCAAACATGGTGGCACCGAAAATCATAAAAAAACCAAGCAGTCCAAACGATAGAACCATGTTCAGGTTGCTGAGCCATTTAATGCCTTTCCCTACCCCTGAAAGAGCAGATACAGTCGAGCAAACCATAACGACAGCAAGCGCGACCAGAAGAGAAGCCGTACTGGGCTCTCCGTCAACTATCAGCCATTCAGCCCCCGTGATGTTGTACAAACCTGAAGAGAATGATGTCAGTCCCAGGCCTATTGTCTGGGCTATTCCAAGTATGGTGGCTACGACTGCAGTAATATCCACAACATGACCAAGTGTTCCTTCGAGGCTTCGTCCGAATATAGGAGCCAGAGTGGAGCGAATAGTTAATGGCAGGTTTCGTGAATAGGCAAAAAATGCCAGAGAAATACCTACCAGTGCATAACAGGCCCATGCACCCAGTCCCCAGTGGAGAAATGAATAGCGATATACTGAATTTAGCGCTGATTCAGTTTTAGGTATCGCAAGCCCGTCTATGGGGGCAATTGCACCTGATTGAACCTGAGACGCATATTCTTGCCACAGGTCAGCCCCCTCTGCCAGAGTAATGTTGGCAGAGGTAAAGGCGGTGCGGACGACTTCAGCACTCATTCTGATATCTGGATTATCACCCCAATGCCACATTGGCTCTCCAGTGGCATATCCGAGCATGCCTATCCCAATCCCTGCGCCAAACATCATGGAAAACCAGGAAAAATTTGAAAATTCTGGTTTCCCATCTGCGGTGCCGAGTTTGGTTTTCCCCCATTGAGGGTAAATCGCGATGACCAGGCATACGATGACAAAGAAAGCCACCGCCCAGGTATAGTAATAGTTGAGGTTAGCAAAAGACCAGCTTTTCATATCACCGAGTACTGCACCAGCGGCCTCAGGGTCGACAACCGCCCAGAGAACAATGGCTGCGATGATCACTTTAGATACGAGTGCGACTATTTTATTGAAGCCACTGTAGAATCCTGCATCAGCAAAATTAATATCCAGCTTCGTTAGGGGGGGTTGAAGAGCCATTTTAAATAATCCTGTGAAATTTTAGGTATCATAAAACCCACTTTACCGGGTTTCTAGATTTTGACAGCTGATCAAATATTTGTATATGCCCAAAACATAAATTTATGAAGAATATAGTGGCAGAACGTGTTGTTAGCAATTCAATTTGAAAAACAGGCCGTTTGATCATTGTTGACATGTTCAGGGTGGTCACTGGAGAGAGCGTGAAATTTAGGAAGTGGCCTCAGTAACCAAAGGTTCCAGTATTGTCCGAATGGTCGCCGGCATCAAGGCTGATTTTCGGGTTTCAGGATTAAAGAAAACCTCCACCATCTCGTAGGTTGCATGCACCTCTCCTGTATCGACGTGAAGCATTCTCTCTGTAAACGTGCAGCTTTTCCGCCCGACCCGGGTAAGAATGCAATCAACAATAATCAGATCTCCCGCTAACAGTTCGTGGATAAATTGGGTTTTTGCTGAAGCCGTCACCGTATGAATTCCGAATTCCTTTTGCATTTTTGCATGGCTACCCCAAAAAAGCGGCCATACGTGAAAAGCCGCATCGTCAAAGAAATGGCTGTACCACCGCACATTCATATGACCAAATGAATCGCAGTACCAGGGGTGGACGATGCCTCTTAAGATTTCAGGTGATTTGTTCATTGTAATCGGCCTCTATGATAGAAATAAACGTTTGAAAGTCAGACGAATTATAGTTGTTTACAAGGCCGGGTTGATTTTTCAAGTATCAAAGAGCCATGATTATATTGTTCAAAAGGTTACTGAACCCTTCTTATCGATCTTTTAAGGGATGAAGAGCGGGCTATTAATTCCATTTAACTGATCGTTGGAATTGAGTTTAAACTATTCAAATTTTTCCAACGTTGCTGAACAATATGCCCGTAATTAACTGTTCAACAGCGATTTTACGCAAATAACCTCAGAGTTGTTTTCTTTAATTTTTGTTTCTATAGTCGTGTTCCTGAAAAGGCTCTAAACTCTCAATTTTTTAAAACCGTTTGCACTATGAACTTTGATGATATTTCCCTGGAGAAAGCTCGGCAATCCCAGTCTTATAAATGGACTAA
>JAIBDK010000223.1 GCA_024679435.1 Gammaproteobacteria bacterium
ATCTGCGCCAGCCTTGCTTCTGTACAATAGTTCTTCGTGGTCGTGGGATGTGAAAAAGAATCCACCATTTGCAGTGTCTTCAAATTTATCCAGCATGCTGTTACACAATGAAATAGCAAACTATAAATCCACTGTCCGCCATTTCGACTCAAGTGATTCTAGTAAGCCGTCCAGCATGAATGCATAATCGTCAAGATATCCGTTAAGGCGGGCCTTTCCTTTGCTGCAGGTTGCCAACAGCCTGTTACCCTGCCACATGTTGTTCCTCACAAAATCTGTTGCACGCTGTGCGGAATCAATATAGGACGGGTGACCCAGGGTCTTTCCCGCGCAGGCCATACCTTTGATCATCAGGCCGTTCCAGCCGCTAAGTATTTTGTCATCGAGAGCGGGCATTTCACGCTCTCTTCTGAACTCGTGTAACTGCTTGATAGTTGCATCGATAGACTCTTTCAGTTGAGGGCTGTTTGACAGAAGTTCATGGTTCGTTTCAGGATTAATGTTGAAATGCCAACTGCCTTCAAAATTTTCTTCGCCATACAGTCCGAAGTAATTCTCTAAAAGTAGGTACTGTTCTTCAGACAGAATTGCCCGTAAATCAGTTTCGTTCCATACGTAATATTTCCCTTCTTCGTAACTACTTTCTTCGTCAGTTCCTTTCTTTCCCCGCGAGTCAGCATCCAGCGTTGAGGCATAACCGCCTGAGTCAGTCTGTAACTCACGAATTACCCAGCCTGCTGTGCCCTCAAGGGCTTCAGCATAGCGACTGTTTCCTTCTAACTGATAAGCCCTTGAGTAAAGATATAGTAACTGGGCATTGTCATAACCCATTTTTTCAAAATGTGGTATTTGCCATTTTCGGTCTACCGAATAGCGAAAGAAACCGCCGCCGATCTGGTCATATAAACCGCCATTAACCATATTTGACAGGCTTGTTACGAGCATTTCAGAACACGTTTCCGAATGGTTGATGTTGTTGGAGGCGGCACCCAGAAGCAATAATTCTAATTGGGATGGGTGGGGAAACTTGGGGGCGTCACCGAAGCCTCCGAAAGTGCTGTCATACTGCTGCTGCAGCGTTGATAGTGCCGATTCCAACGCCAGTTCGGGAGTGGAAATTTGTGTATCATCCCATTCGGGATTAAGTTTGTTCAATGCTTTTTCAAAAGACACATGATACTCAGATAATTGAGATTTATTGTCCGTATAGTGGAGCGCTATTTTTTTTAGTAAATCACCAAAACCCGGCATATTATGTCTCGACTCAGGTGGGAAATAGGTGCCGGCAAAAAAAGGTGCATGACCATTTGGTGTCAATGCTACTGTCAGGGGCCATCCTCCAGACCTCTGAGTGAGCATCTGATGGGCTAGTTGATAAATTTTGTCAAGATCCGGTCTTTCTTCACGATCAACCTTGATACATATAAAATTATCATTCATCACTTCCGCTATTTGCGGATTTTCAAAACTTTCAGCTTCCATTACGTGACACCAGTGGCAGGCAGAATATCCGATTGACAAAAGAATCGGTTTATCTTCTTGTTTGGACTGATTCAGGGCCTGCTCGTCCCAGGGCTGCCAGTTCACAGGGTTGCCCGCGTGCTGAAGAAGATACGGGCTGGTTTGTTGCTGCAGTCGATTGGGCATGGAATTTCGAATTTGGGTCGGGTTTTATGGGCAGGGAATTAATAGGGAATTGCTGGTCAATCAGTTAGAATTCAGGGTAGTCAGGGCGAAATTGAACGCTTCCCTGAAACTTGTTTAAAATCGATTGTTCCCAAATGTTTTATCCGAGGTAAGTTTTTCGTTGATTGTACATCCTAATTTTGATCCCGTTGCCATTTCCGTGGGCCCGTTGTCCATTCATTGGTATGGGCTTATGTACTTGCTCGGTTTTGGTGCGGGATTGTGGCTTGGCAGAGTTCGTGCCGGGCGGAAATCTTCCGGGTGGGATCCTGAAGAAGTCATGGACTTTTTGTTCTTTATTGCAGTGGGTGTGATTGCCGGTGGTCGTCTGGGATATGTGGTTTTTTACAATCTACAGTTTTACCTGGCACATTTGCCCGAAATTTTCGCGATATGGGATGGAGGCATGTCTTTCCATGGCGGGTTGATAGGTGTGCTGGTGGCCATGGGGGTATATGCCCGAAAGACCGGCCGCGGATATTTACAGGTATCTGATTTTCTTGTTCCGCTATTGCCACCGGGATTGTTTTTTGGCCGGATTGGTAATTTTATTAATCAGGAGCTATGGGGTCGAGTCACCGATGTGCCCTGGGCAGTATTGTTCCATACCGCTCCGGGGGACCCACGTCATCCTTCTCAGCTTTATGAAGCATTGCTTGAAGGATTGGTATTGTTTCTGGTGTTATGGTGGTATTCAAAACTTCCGAGGCGACCCGGTCAGATTTCAGGCTTGTTTTTACTGTTATATGGAACTTTTAGATTTTTTGTTGAGTTTTATCGTGAGCCGGATGGGCATATCGGAACCGTTGCGTTGAACTGGCTGACAATGGGCCAGTTGTTGAGTATTCCGATGGTTGTTCTCGGGCTTTACTTCGTGTTCAGAAAAAGGTCTAATAATTGAACGCAAAAAGTACGTAAAAAAAGGGGGCAGATTGCGAAGTAAGTATATTAGCATCATAGTCTTAGGCGCGATATCTATTCTGGGTTCGACAAACAGTGCCGGTGCAGGGATCAAAAAATGCCAGGATGAAGACGGCAAGTGGCATTATGGGGATTTTGCTGATGAGGCTTGTGCCGCCAGAGCTGACGTTACCAAGTTGAGTCAGAAAGGCCAGGTGATCGGGGTTGATAAAGCACCACCGACCCAGGAAGAACTGGAAAAAAATAAAAAGGCTAAGAAGGACGCACAAGCAAAAGCCCTTAAGAAAAAGAAACAGCGTCAGAAGGATCTCAGTCTGGTGCAGATTTATGGTTCTGAAGAAGTTATCCTCTCAACTCGCGATCGTAAGCTGGAATCTATTGACAACAACCTGGAAGTCACCAGGCAACTGAAACAAGGTATTGAGTCAGATCTTGTGGAACTCAAAACCCGGAAAAAATCAAAGAAAGTAGATAAGCTTATTGCCGAGAGGGAAGCAGCGATCCGCTCCTATGACGATGTCATTCAACAATCTCTCGATCAACGGGGTAATCTGAATGGAAAGTATGCAGAAATATTGAAGGATTTTCAGGACGCATCCAAGAGGTTAAACTCAGGTTCCTGATCAAAAGCTCATGTAGACCCTATCTGTTTAGGTGCTAAGCGGGAAGTCGAAGCGGATATGTGGTTTTTGTAAAAATATGCTGAAACCCGGCTAGTTTCCTTAGCGAGTTTAAAGACAAAATAGTATAATCTCCCTTCCGCGAACAGGAAATGTTCGCTTATTATTCAATAAGTTATCACAAGTATCCTTGTTAACTTATTGATTCAAAAATAAAGTTAATAAGAATACTTAATGAGATTAAAGAAGTTACTGGTTTCAGGTTTTAAATCTTTTGTAGATACAACCGATATCCGATTGCCTTCCCATCTCGTAGGAGTAGTCGGTCCTAACGGATGCGGCAAGTCTAACGTTATTGATGCTGTCCGTTGGGTAATGGGTGAGTCATCCGCGAAGATGCTCCGTGGTGATAGTATGGCGGACGTCATTTTTAACGGTTCAAGTGTAAGGAAACCAGTGGGAAAGGCGTCGGTAGAACTCATTTTTGATAACAACGATGGCCAGGCTCCCGGTAATTATGGGCAGTTTGCCGAAATCTCTGTAAAGCGGACCCTGACCAGAGACGGTGTTTCTACCTACCAGATCAACAACATTAAAACCCGCAGGCGTGATGTGCTTGACCTGTTTCGGGGGACGGGTCTTGGTCCGCGCTCTTATTCCATTATTGAACAGGGAATGGTTAGCCGGATAGTGGAAGCTCGACCTGAAGACCTTCGAATTTTTGTGGAAGAGGCGGCTGGAACCTCTAAATACAAGGATCGCAGAAGAGAAACTGAAAATCGCATTGGCCACACCCGCGAAAACCTTGACCGGGTTGCAGATATCCGGGATGAACTGGGTAAACAGCTACGTCGTTTGAAACGACAATCGGCATCTGCACAAAGATATAAGATTCTCAAGGAGGAAGAGCGTGAGGTAAATGCCCAGCTTCATGTGCTCAAGCTGTCAGGGTTGACCAATCAGCTCGCCGAGCAGGATAGGTTAACCGCGAGTCATGAGAACGCGTTGCAGTCAGCATTGGCCCGGCAGCGAGAAATTGAAGCCGAGCTGGAATCATTGCGAAAGCAGCAATCTGACGCAAATGAAAAGAACAGTTCTATACAACAGAATTTCTACAGAATCGGGGGTCAGATCTCCAATCTAGAACAACGGATCGAGCATCTGAAAGAAACCCGAAAAAAGGAAAGTGATGAAATTGAGCGACTAGAGGTCACCAGGAAAGAACGGCAGCAGCAGATCGATCAGGATATGCAAAAGGGGTTGGATTTTGAATCGCACATGGATGAGGTGCTTCCTAAACTGGAAGAACTCACTGTTCTCAGGGAAAATGCTGAATTGAGATTAAGTGAAGCAGAGAAAATACTCCAAGACTGGCTTTCTGAAATGGAAGCGTTTAATGAACAGTCTCGGGAACCTGATCAGCAGGTAGAGGTTCAAAAATCCCGAATCGAATATC
>JAIBDK010000041.1 GCA_024679435.1 Gammaproteobacteria bacterium
AAGCCCTCAAACTCAGGGCAATTCCCAGGCGAAGCAACACAATGTCCCCAGGGTGATTCAAACACCCGATGCTGGGCTCCGGGAATTTCTTTAGCTTCAACTTCATTGTCTTCTGGGCGAAAATAAAGATCATTATCACAAGAAATTATAATCGTGCGCGCCTTAATCGACGACAAGGCCTTTTTGAAATCTCCGTTGTATCGTGAATTATCACTGATATCTGCCGTTTGCCATGTCCTGAGCTTGCATAACAAATTATTGGCGTCCCAGTTAAGATGATCGGTCTCCCAGTCAACTAGCAGGTCCTCTGCCGTTCCAAAGCCCATTTTTTTGTAAAGTTTCTGACGAAAGAATGTCTGGGAAAATGCCCATCCGGCATACACTCTGCCAAATGCTTTAAGGCCAACTGTGGGGGGTGACTGATAGTTACCCCCATCAAATGCTCCGTCGGCCTGAAGAGCAGCTTTTACTCCCTCGAGAAATACATGATTATGGATAGAAGTCTTTGCTGAACTGCAAAAAGGTAAAATAGCACCCACCATATCGGGATACTGGGCTCCCCATTGAAATGATTGACACCCAGCCATGGACCAACCCGCCACCAGAGCAATCTTTTCAATACCCAAATCCCGGGTTAACAATGTGTGCTGAGCATTGATATTGTCGTATAGCGTGATATCCGGAAATCCAGCCGCATTGTGTGGCGCCGCAGTATTGTCCGGAGAGGATGAGATACCGTTACCGAACAAATTCACCGAAACGATAAAGTGACGCTCCGGATCAATCGCTCTACCGGATCCAAAAAAACCTTCATTACGAATATGAGTGCCCGTATAAAACGTGGGTAAGACGACTACGTTGCTTGCGGAATCATTGAGCTTGCCGTACGTCTTATAGGCCAGTCTAATCGCGGGTAGTTCCGATCCGTTTTGTAACGGGAAACGTTTAATGGTGCAGATTTTAAATTCACTCATCAGATTATTTGCCTTCTAAACCTTGAATCATATTTTAATTTGGTTTGCAAATTGCCGTGGAACTTGCAAACCAAATTCTCATAAAAGCCTTAAAACATCATATTGGAGTTTCAAGTAACAGTCATTCATAAAGACCGGGGCATTCTAGTTTCAGGCGTCAATATCCGGCACGGCGATCAATTTCATGGAGCAATTTTCTGCCTTCTGTTAATCTCAAATAGTTTTCAGTAACAACGCTCAATCCGTCATCAAGATCCCATCCGGATATATGCGGCGTAATCGTAATGCCCGGATGATGCCACATCGGACTTTCTTCAGGTAATGGCTCCTGACGGCAAACATCCAGCACCGCATGTCCCAAATACCCATGATCCAGCGCGGTAACAAGGTCCTGTTCAACAATCAAAGTTCCCCGACCAACATTAATCAGCATGGATTCAGGTTTCATTAACTTGAACTTAGCCAGATCAAACAAATTCTCGGTTTGCGGTGTTGATGGAAGAATACTTGCAACGTAATCACTGCTGCGAAGTAGATTTTGCAGTCCATCTGCGCCCGCGACAGAATGGATGCCGTCCATCGTCTTAAGGGAGCGACTCCACCCAATAACACTAAACCCAGCCTCCGCAAAAAGCCTGGCCGCTGCACCACCGATATGGCCGAGGCCAAGGACGCCAACCGTAAGATCGGTGACTCGCTTAGGCGCTATCGGCTCCCAAATTGCCTGATTCTGTTTATCCTTATGGAGAATCATATTCTGAACGTCCTGCAAAACGTATGCCAGACAATAGCGCGCCATTTCCATCGCCGTGACATTGTGTTTGATCCGGGTGATACGCACATGAGAGGGTAATTCAGGGTCGGAAACCATGGTGTCGACACCTGCGCCCAGTTTTTGAATCAGCTCAAGACCGGGAAGCCGAGCCGCAAGCCCCTGTCGTAAATGATCAGTGACCAGCATCCGGATATCTGCAGAATTTCCAATTTTAGGATAAAAACGCAGGTCTTCATTAACCAGTCCGGCAATTTGGTTTTTAAACGCTTCTTCACTCATCCAGTCCTGGGAATAAATATCTACAAGTACTGCCAAAGGAAACTCCTGGTGAGATACTCTAATCTGACTGAGCTAGAATATCGTGCCATCAACATCAATTTTAAGCGGCGGTGAACCGTCGCTCCGCAATCGTGCCGCAAGCTCCCGACCCGCAGACCAGGTTCCACCCTGTAGCACCGAACCCAAAGGCAGACGTTTTGGTCCCAGCTTAAGGGATTTTCGCAGCTCTTCCGCTATTCGATCCAGCATCCATACGGTGATAGCGCGCCACTCCACAATAGCTTCAGAGTCCGGAGCCAACCTGGATTCCATCAATTGTTGGTCCTGAGGAGTAATAAATCCGGTGTCAATCAAAAGTCCTCCGTTTCTATATTCTGGCAGACCGGTCAATCCATCAAGATTGACTACTTCCAGGCCTGCCCATTGCAACGGTTCAATCAAAGAATAAGTCAGCCACTGAGAAAGCTTGTGAAACGGAACAATACCCGAGGTTTCGTCATCTGTTTGAAGCGCGGAATAATAGCCGCAATCGCCTAAATTTATATTATTTATCCCGTTTACGATATAACCGTTAGGCCAGATACCTCCAAAACGTCTGAGCACAATATCAAGCACCTGGGTAATATCGATCTGCTTTTGAAGCGTCCACGATCGGGTTGCCATCTCGATGCACTCGTCTATGATCGCGCCAGGCCGATGATATCCTGCATCCCTGTTTTTTGGGGCATCCAGCGCCGATGCCAGACCGATAAGCAAATCGGCTCTTCCCGACAATCCGGATAGTGGATTGTCGGTGGAAGACTGAAATGCGACGGCAAGTTTGCCTCTGGTTACTTCTTCAAGGCAATGTGCATCAACAACCCAGGCTTGATCACCCTGATATCTGGACAGATGATTAAAAAACAGATCCAGACTGGCAGCAGCCAAACCTTCAGAGCGATGCAACTCTTTACCCGTCACCGGATCATTATAGCGCCAGTGGGAACCGGCTCCTGCATCTAACAGAACACTGACAAAAGCAAGATCTGCGGCAGAGCGAGCTAAGTCAATTACATTACCGGTATACCCCTCAGTATAATGTTTCCATAAATCTTTACCGTCCACAACAAAATGACGCCACCGACTGTGTAAAGGAATTTTTAGATCCGGATAGTTTTTCAGACAACTGTCTTTGACCAGGCCGACACAGCGTTTAAAACGCGGCTCATTCACTACGAACCAGTTAGCATTTCCGTTCATCGCCATTTCGCCTATCTGATGGCAGCGAACACGAACCTCGCTGGATGAAAGCAAACTCTCATAGGGACCAAACTCATCCCCCGACACCTCATTCATCTGACCTTCCCTCCCTTTTTTAGTATTCTTCAAGCCCTCTCCCATGGGTTTCTGTAAGATCACTCTCAGTCGGCACCTCACCTTCAGTAAAATAACCTGCTGCCTTTTTAGCATCCATCTCCACCCGGGCATCCGGCGGTATCAGGTCCTCAGGAATCGGTATACGCTCTCCTATTTCAATACCCTGTTCTAAAATCGCGTCATATTTCATATTACTCATGGAAACAAAGCGATCAATTCGGGTGATACCCAACCAGTTTAGAACATCTGGCATCAATTCCTGAAAGCGCATATCCTGAACGCCCGCGACACATTCAGTTCGCTCAAAATAATTTTCAGCGGTATCCCCTCCAGTTTGTCTTTTGCGTGCGTTGTAAACCAGAAATTTTGTTACTTCACCCAAGGCACGTCCTTCCTTTCGGTTATATACAATCAAACCCGCACCGCCACTTTGAGCCGTTTCAATAGCATCTTCTATTCCATGGACGAGATAAGGTCTGCAGGTACAGATATCAGAACCAAAAACATCTGACCCATTGCATTCATCATGAACACGGCATGACAGTTTTCGAGCGGGGTCAGTAATGGCCGAAATTTCACCAAACACATAGGCGGTTATACCCCCAATCGGAGGAAGGAAAACTTTCAGATCCGGCCTGGTTACCAGTTCGGAAAACATCCCTCCGGTTTGTTCAAACAGAGACCGTCGCAGAGAATGTTCATCAGTTCCAAAACGGTCAGCGATACCGGGTAAATACCAGACTGGTTCAATGGCAATTTTGATTACGTTTACTTCTCCGGTTTCCATCAAAACCACACCGTCCGGCACCAGACTGACACCATTGATACCACTTACCATTTCTGGAACACTCAATCTGGCTCGGGTGACCGCAATGGTTGGCCTGACGTCCGTGCCATTCGCAATATGATCAGAAAATACCTGACCCACCATATGACCCCAGGGATCTATGGACACGATTTTGGCAGGGTCAGTCCATTGCTCGAATGGGCCAAACTGAATTGCGGGCGCGGTGTTGGTCAAATCAGGCTTGTGAAGAGGATCCAGTTTGCCTGCTGCAATCGCAAGCGCACGGTAAACTGAATATGAACCGGAATAGGAACCAATGGAATTACGTAGATCAGAACCCGCCGGTGTGGCCACGACCGGACCGCGTTCAGTCGCGGTTTTAGCGCCCCACTCAATATCTACCGGATTCTGATTCCCTGAAGGATGAGATGTAAGCGTAATATGTTTCGAGTAATTGTTGCTCATAATGTTAGTGTCTGTTACCTGCCGGGAATAATATATGCGCTCTTGCGCTCCCAGGACACCCACAACGCCTGCCCGGTTTGCAATTGAATATTTTCGATATCCTTATGCTGTTTCTGAATTTTCAGTTCCATACCATTTTCCGTCTCCACTAATAAAGTCACTATTGACCCTACGAATTCTTCACTGACCAGTTTACAGGGAAACTGGTTCTCTAAATCAGATGGATCAAATGAAATGTCCATTCGATCCGAACTGATAACCAGTTCCACAGTTGCACCCAGATCAAGTTCCCCACTGGAAATCACAACTTCTCCAAGGTCAGTATCAACCGTATACGGAACCCCTTGAAACAGATCGGTTCGGTGCACATCGCTGTGCTTCGACGATACTTTCCCGCTGATAATATTATTTGAGCCGACAAATTCAGCAACAAATCTCGTTGCAGGCTCCCTGAACACCTGCTGAGGTGTTCCGATTTGCTCGATTAGCCCTTTGCTCATGATTACAACCCTGTCGGCCATGGCAAACGCCTCTGACTGACTATGCGTTACATACACAAAAGTAATACCGAGCTCTTTTTGCAGTTTAGAAAGAACACCCTGCATCCTCACCACCAGATTGGCATCCAAAGCACTGAGTGGCTCATCCAGCAATAAGACAGGCGGCTCTGTTACCAGTGCTCTTGCAAGCGCAACACGCTGCCTCTGACCCCCGGATAGCTGGTCAATCGACCGTTCCGCGAATTCCCCAATCTCCATTCGATCTAACCATTTCAACGCCCTTTCCCGGCGTTCGGTTTTTTCTATACCGTGCATTTTCAGACCGAATTCAACGTTCTCAAGTACCGTCAGAAAAGGAAACAACGCCAGTGACTGCCATACCAATGGGGTATTTCGTTTAGCCGGTGCAAGTTCATTAATCCGTTCACCATTCAAGCGAATTTCACCTTCACTCGGAATCTCAAGACCAGCGAGCATTCTCAGCGTGGTCGTTTTACCACAGCCACTTGAACCCATAATAGCAAGAAACTCCCCTTGTTCAATCGAAAAACTCATCTTTTCGACCGCCACTGCTTCACCGAAAGTTTTAATTATGTTTTCAAATACGATTTGTGATTCAGGCATTCGACGCAGATCCGGGAGTTCTTAACATAAATATTAACTGAGCCAGTATAACCAGCGTAATTGAAGTGACGAATACAAACGTGCCGATAGCATTAATCTGAGGGTCTATATTACCTTGAAGAATTTCAAGAATAATCACAGGAATAGTTTTATTTAATCCAGAGACGAACCAGGCCACGGCAAACTCATCAAAAGAGACCGCCATGGTCAGACACATAGAGGATACAATAGCCGGCATGGCAAATGGAACAATCACGTACCGCATTGCCGACCATTCACTGGCGCCAAGATTCCAGGCTGCAGATTCCAGATCAGGATCCATTTGCTGCAGCCGCAAACGAATCACCGCCATGGCAAAAGGTGCACAGAGCACGGTGTGAGCAATCACGATGGACCAAACTTGCCCGGAAAGGCCTATTTTTGAAAACCATGCCAGCATTGCCAGTGCCAGAATAATCAAAGGAATTGTCGGCGGCAACAGCGCCAAAACAAGGTAGCTGTTCTTTCCTTTGAACTGATATCGAAAATCAGTATAGGCGGTACAGAACCCAATAAAAGTTGCCAGGCAACTGGTGCTAAGCGCGACAATCACACTGGTTTTGGCTGCATCCCAGACATCCGGATCATTGTAGATTGTCTGATACCATTTCCAGGTAAATGATCCCAGCGGGATAGTCGGGAAACGATCGGAGTTAAAAGAGAAGATGATACTGGTAACGATAGGCGCGAATATAAACAGAAAAACAAGCCCAAGATAACCCCACAGAAACCAGCGAATCAGTTTGTCCGCTCTCATCAGCGATAAGCCTTGCGTGAATACGCCAGCTTGATCGCAGTAAAGGCCACGATCATCAAAGTCACCATCATCATCACTGCCACAACCGCAGCTCGCGGCCACTGCTGGCCGGATTTCGTTGTATCTATAATTAAAATCGGCAAAGTCGGCGGTTTCGAACCACCAAGATAATACGGTGCGACAAAATCTCCGAAGGACAGAATAAAGCAAAATACCGCCCCAATAATAAGCCCCACTTTTGCAGAGGGAATAATCACCTGCAATATTACCTTTACCCGACTTGCACCCAGATTCTGCGCAGCCTCGATAAGATTTTTGTCAACATTAGCCAGCGAAAAAGTCTGGAGAATGACGACCAAAGGCAAAGTCAGCGTCATATAACCCACCAGCGTCCCAAAACGGGTATTTAGCATCGTATAGGGTCCGAGCCCGATGACACCCAGAATATTATTAACCACCCCGGATTCGGCGAGGATGACATACCATGAAAAGGTTCGGACAAGGTAACTGGTAAAAAAAGGAATGATCAACAGGAACACAATCCAGCGACGGACATTGCCAGACACCTTGAAAGCCAGACCATAAGCAGCGGGAAATGCAAGACATGTGGCTACTATCGTGGACATACTGGCGAGCAAAAGGGTAAGAAAATAGGAGTCCCAAAAATAATCCTTACCGAACATCTTGACCCAGTTTTTCATCTCAAAAGCTTCGGTCATCCGATAATTCTTTACCAGAAAGAAGCTCATAGCGATCATAAACACCAGCGGCCCGACAAAAAACAGCACCTGCCAAACTATAACCGGCAGACGCCAGGTCAAAGCATAGTAATCAAGTCGCTTTTTGTCGGATGATGGCATCTTAACGATCAGGCTTTTCTTTGCGGTTGTCCCTTTATTCACACATCGCTGAATCAAAAGGTGGATAGCAACGCTATCCACCTCAGTTTCTGAAACTCATCCGAAACGATATCGGAAGTTTCGACTTAACAAATACCAAACAAAACAGAAAAGTCGAATAAACGACTGTCAGGCGTTTTTGTACTCCGACCAGAAATCGTTCCAGTCTTCAAGGCTTTGTTGCCTTGGAATATCACGGTAGTGAATTCGACCTTCCTTGATCAAAGTAACCGGATTGTTAGAGGCTCCTGCAATCTGCCCGGTTCTCTCTGCCTCACCCATATTGTCCTGTTGAAGCGCTGCCATTCCGCCATTAGTGACACAAAATCCAGGATATGCCGCCATCTGTGCAGAACGGACCTGCCCTTCAGGAGAAAGCATATACTGAATGAACTTGTTTACAATTTCAGCCTTGGAAGAACCTTTGCCGATGCAATAAGACTCGGTCCACTGAATACCGCCCTCCTTGGGAACCACCGAAGCGACCGGTGCCCCGTCTTTTTCAAGCACGCCGGTAATCCAGTCCCCAATGCCGCACATGGCCATCATTTCACCATTTTTAAGAGAGTTGAATGTGCCGCCGTAATCGAAGAATCCGCCAACCTGGGGTCGCAGTTCCATGGTTGTTTTCTGAACCGCATCCCAGGCATCCCCACCGATATCGAACGGGCTCGGCGAATTGTTGCCATTATAAAGACTCATCATCCCCAGACTGGGAAGATGCCAGTCAAAATGGCCGACTTTTCCGGCCAGCTCCGGTTTCCAGAAGCACTTATAGCTACTGGCTTCTTCAGCGGTCACCGCATTTTTGTTGTAAGAAACCCCCAGATGGCCGTAACGAACCATGGTTGAATAAAGTTTACCGTCTTTCCAATGCCCGGGAAACTCCGTGAATCCCTCATAGGTAAAATCATCGAACGGATAATCATCCGGATTTAACTCCTCGATATAGTCAGCAGCATTAAGTTGTTGAACAAATTCGGCATCCGACAGAATGATGTCATAAGTACCAGGCGGAGACTGGGCAATGAGTGCGAGCATGTTATCGCCCCCAGCAAAATACTTGGGCTTAAATTTGACGTTGTTAGCGGCTTCAAATGCCTCAACCATGTCGGGCTCGCCATGACCATACCATGCGAGCATGTTAATTTCGGTGGCTTCAGCCTGGGCTTTGCGAGTAGTCATAATCATCGGCATCGCCAATGCGCCCGTAGCAATAGTTGAAGATTTGATGAATTTTCTTCGGGATAAATCAGGGGCTTGAGTCATTTAGAATCTCCTTTGTTGTCTATTATTTGTCTGGTCTCGTTTGGTTCAGTTTGGTCTGGCAAAAGCACACCAACCTAGTCGTCTGAATCGCAATTCGAAACAGGATTTGAACCGATTTCAGGAAAGCCGTCTTCTGCCCGATATGATTCAAAGCTGTCGAGAGCCTGCCTGTTGCATTGTGCCTGAATATCCGAACCAGATACAACACATGAAGACATTTTATAGCGGTTATACATGTCTTTTGTAACATTGTTATCTTCAATACACACCGCAGAAATACCGGTCACAATCCCCTGCTGTCTTTCCACAAGCTGAATACCCGCAGTCATCGTTCCACCGGTCTCAATCCACTGATCCACCAACAGCACACGGGTTCCCGGTGCAAATGCCGGTTTTCTCATCTCCATCTGTTGCGTTTGGCCGGAATAGTTGCTCATAGGAACGACATCATAGTCCACAGGAATCTTTCCGCCTTTGCGAATAGAGAGAAATCCCTTACCCAACTTAGTAGCCATGCCTGCACCAAGCACAAAGCCCGCCGCATCAAATCCGGCCACCACGTCGATATCATCCGGGCTGAATGGTTCCAGCAAGTCATCCATCATATCGTGGAATGACTCTGCGTTAATATAAGCCGCGGAAGGGTCAAGCCATGCATACTTGTCACCCCGTGAGCGCGGCGCCATCAAGGACAGATACCACCGGTTTTCTCGGCTGTCGTTGTTTTTGTTCATAATCAGTTACCCAGCGAGTTAAGCTTTAACATTAATTTTTTAAGACGATCCGGATCAATATTATAAAAATCATCCGCATAATTGATACCCGTTGCAACCAGAATCACATCCAGATCAGATGCATAATTATCTATGTTATCCGGCGTAATTCCTGATGCTAACCCAAGCGCACACTCTCCAACCCCTTCTCTGAAAATACCAACTTTGTCGGTACCCGCTTCTTCACCGGTAGCAACACCGGAAGTCATCACCACATCCATCCACTGGCAAGCAATCTGAGCGCTGCGAAGATAATCGCACTGTTTCACCGGCCTCTGTTTTTTAAAAGCGGTTCCACCCAGATAAAGTCCTTTCCAGCCACTTTTATCTCGAACTTCAATAATTTCCCTGGCCTCGGACTGCTCAAGAAGTTCCCGTCTTTCATCAATCCTCGCGTCATCGGCCCAGTAGCCGTCGATATCACATCCTTCTCGAGAAAGAGCGCCTAGAACCGGAAAAGCCTGCTTACCTGTAACTGCGAGAAAATTCAGTCCAAGCCAGACCTCAGGATATTGTTTGCGAATTGATCTTACGATGGGAATAAAGTCCTCAACTCCAAAATCATGATTGATCAAAAACACTCCGGGACAATCATGGGTCATCGCAATGTCAATATTAACTGCCGTCTGATCATGATCAAGGACGTGTATGACGGGGAAAACTGCAGTACCTGTCACAGAAAACAGTGTTCTTAATTCCTGTCTGTTCAAAATCTGAATCCGTCTTTAGGTTTCAACAAAAATTCACCCATAAAGATAACTGCAGGCAATAACAGCACCGGTCACCCCTGCCAAATCTGCTAAAAGCGCAGGTATCAGCGCGAAACGAATTTTTCTGATTCCCACTGCACCAAAATAGACCGCTAACACATAGAACGTTGTCTCGGTCGAACCTTGTATGGTACTGACCAGGTAGCCGGTGTAACTGTCAGGACCGACGGAAGGATCGCTGATTATTGACGTCATAATCCCATAGGCACCAGAACCCGAAAGCGGCCTTAGCAAAGCCATAGGCAATGCCTGCGCCGGCATCCCGAATAATTCGGTGATTCGACCCAGCGGAACGACAATCAAATCCATTGCACCACTTGCACGAAACATTCCCACCGCAACAAGAATTGCGACCAGATAGGGAATAATTCTGAGTGCGACGTTAAATCCTTCCTTCGCCCCCTCAACGAAAGCCTCGTATATATTTACTTTTTTACAAACACCAAAAGTCAGTAACGCCATCATCAGGCCGGGGATGATCCAGGGAGAAACAGAAGAACCATACAGGACCGTTACAGGAATCATTGCCGCGAGACTGGCTAGCGCCAGATAAGTAACCCAGGGTCGATAAGCTTCAATATCGTTATCATTTGCAACTTCATCCGCATCTTCCTCCAACAGCTTGCTCGAAGGGTTGTCGGATTGAGCAACCTCAGCACGATCATCAGCACCACCTTCATCAGAACCCACTATATTATTCACTGACTGCGCGGACGACCAGTAACGCATGCATAGTTTGGCCACGAAGATAGCGATGGTTGTTGAGAGAATGGTAGCGAATAAAGTTGTGGGCACAATTCCTGCAGCATCTGAAGACCCCACTGATGCACGTATTGCGATTACGCCGGTAGGCAATAACGTGACCGACGACGTATTGATGGCAAGAAACAACGCCATGGAGTTGGTGGCAACCCCCTTGTTGTCATTTAGCGTATTCAATTGCTCCATGGCCCGAATGCCAAAAGGAGTAGCCGCATTGCCAAGACCCATGGCATTGGCGGACATGTTCATGATCATCGCTCCCATAGCCGGGTGATTGGCGGGCACCTCGGGGAAAAGCCGGATCATTAATGGCCGAACCAGGCGGGCGATAATCGCCAGCAGCCCGCCCTTTTCTGCAATTTTCATCAGCCCCAGAAACAAAGCCATCAC
>JAIBDK010000048.1 GCA_024679435.1 Gammaproteobacteria bacterium
AATGCACTGGAGTCATTCAGCTTGACCATGGTGTTATTTTTCGTTTCCTTGAGAAAGTAACAACAGGGGGTTTTGTTGAGTTCAAATCCTGCTACTTGCCCGGGTGTAGAGTCGGCATCAATTATCACGCTTTCGTTTAAGTTATCTTCCTCGGATTTTGGTTTTTTGCTCATATCACTAATTGGTTTATTTTTTAAGGGTTTCAGCCCTAGTATTGGTATCAATTTTTCATGACCGCGGATATTATCTGGTTATTAATAAACGGTTATCAAAAATTAATCACTTCATTACGAGATTATAGCCGAAGGCAGTAAGACGATGGAATCTGCAAGAACTGAGACAAAAAATCTTCGCGCCCCTGCGCAGGTAATGCGCCTTGCCCGCATGGGAAGCTTTC
Organism: Gammaproteobacteria bacterium; assembly: GCA_024679435.1. Taxonomy (GTDB): domain Bacteria; phylum Pseudomonadota; class Gammaproteobacteria; order Arenicellales; family Poriferihabitantaceae; genus JAIBDK01. The sequence goes on from JAIBDK010000048.1 coordinate 398, forward strand.
ACCAGACCCGGTTGAGTTTTATGCGGGCGTTATTACGTAATTTGAGAGATCGGCAGTGGAGCTTTAGTCGAACGCGATGGGATGTGGATGCAAAAGGAATCGGCGTCGCGGTTTATCAGGCTAACGGCCCGGACCGCATCTATTCTTTGATTTGCTATGCCAATGATCTGCCTCCGGAAAAACGCTCAGACCGGGTTATCGCAACCGAATGGGATGCTGCGTTTACTTTATTTGATGGAATACCCAATGCAGATGATATTGAACGATTAAGAAACAACGTTCCAAAACAGGAAGCTGGGCATTGCTGTCAGTCTGAATTGGTTCTGGCTCGAGCCAACCGGAGCGTTCGATTGTTTGAGCATGTTGTTGAGAGATTGGCTCGAGGGCTTCAACCGGATAAGGATGCTATTGATGCAGTGGGATACCTTATGCGCACGACGGCGGTTTACGGTAATGGAAAGTTTGGAATTAGTGATCGTGAGCGAATATCTGATCGTCCGGAATTTGCCTCTGCTTTTCATTCAGAACTTATGGCGGTGTGGTTGATTCGCAGTTTTACCGTGGATATTGCCGAGCATATGGCTCAGGTGCGGGGCGGTGATGATGCGGTTCCGATGCAGCGGGATTTGCGACGCAGGCTAGGCGTCGGAAATTCAACGGGTCTCGGCATGGCCCCATTTTTAATCTTGCATCCATCACTGATTCACAGCTGGATGCTGGCAAGGGAAACAGCACTTGCACGGGTCAGAAACCTGACTGAGAGCTCCGAGGTTAGCCGCAACCAGTTCAGCGAGTTGATATCCAGAATGATGCTTGGTGTGGAAAGCTGGAAAACAGCGGACCAAAGACAGCAGCTTAGAATTGAACAACTCAAGAAAGATCTCCTTAAGTTAACCGCATACGTTAAAAGTCCGGGGTTGAAGATTCATTTACCCTGGAACGCACTGGTGGAGTGGTCTGAAACAGCGTTGGGACTGGAGGGCCAGGAACTGGTGGTCAGTTTGGTGTTAGAGCCTCACGGTGAGTTGGTGGATGATCTTGCGGATACGATGGCCGTTGATGAGGCTCAATATTTTTCCATTGATGGATCCCAATCGGTCGATCAAACGTTGGAAATAATCGAGAGTCATTATGACTGGGCGTTAAAACTGGATTATTCTTCCCGTGAGCAGTCGGCTCGGTTCTGGTATTACTCTGAGGAAAAGCTGGAGCCTCGGGTTGGCGAGCGATATGAAGAGCCGGGCGCTGAGAAGGAATATCCGCTTTGTTATGGTCGCGACGTTTCGGCTATGTTCAGTGACCTCAAATCATTTGCAGAGCAATTTGGCGGCAATTCCATGATCGCCAAATTTCTGCTTTCCCATCCGCAGCATCGACACAGTGTTCGCCGAATTCAGATATCGCAACGGCTTGAATATTCGGAAATTCAGGATAACCTGTTAGCCTGCGATATGCTCCCTATTGACCTGCTTCGTTGCAAGCTTTCTTTCTTCGGTGCGAGTAAATTTGATCCTAAATCTGATCGCTGGGTGCGGATCAACATGTATCAGCATGCTCCGTTTTATGATGAGCTCAAGGAGTTTGAATCAGACGGCTGGATTTATCCACCGTTAGTATCTTAAGAGCAGCAAGACACATCCTGTCCTTTTTTGAGGGTTCTAAATGAAATGCTCCCTGAACGAAATCGAACTTAACTGTCGTAAGGCGGCAAGAGGTTGCGGTTTGCCCTGGGGGGTTGCCGATGAAGCAGGTAAGGCGATGCGGTGGCTGCATGCTTTTGGGCTGGATGCCGTGACTGAGTATGCAATGTTGCTCGGCAAATACGATCACAGTCGTTATCTCGAATATGCGCCGCTTTCACTGGAGGGTGTCTGGCAAGCCCGGGCTGAAATATTGAGTCCGATTATGGTGGGAGTCAGCTTGTGTGATTGTCTTGAAATGATGACGCAGCGAACAATCGAGACTGCAGAAATTGCCAGACCCCTTTTGGCAGCGGGTTTTCTTGGACAAACTGCTCTGGATAAAGAGCAGAAAGTGAGAATTAAATGGGGTAATGTTGCGCTTGTTCTGTACCGGGACGAATTATATGTCTTCGGCAAGACTGAAGATTTGACTATCGCCAGCACGACGTCATTGACCTGTGAAAGACTGTCAGTTGTCGGCGACAGTATGTTCGAGGATTCTGGAGTCCGTCAGGAATTGCATATTGGAGATGCTGTGGTGGATCCGGATGCCTGGGCGCAACTTTCGGAATACGCCTATCGCACGTATGTTGAAGCGACCGAAGCTTCCCGTTTGTCCGGTGCGGGTGCCGGTTTGAACGACAACGATTAAAGATTAACGATTGTCAGATAAGGCATGGGGTGGCTATCAGGCTCGCTCCATGTATTCGCCGGTATCGGTATTGACCTTGACCTTTTCGCCAACATTGACGAAAGTAGGCACCGTAACTTTGTGACCGGTTTCCAGAACCGCGGGCTTTCCGCTGCCGGATGCTGTTTGTCCTTTAACCACGCCTTCGGTTTCAACTACCTCCAGAATGACCCAGCCGGGCAGTTCTACAGCGATGGGGTCATCGTTGTAAAAATTGATCTGGACATCGGTGTTTGGCAGAAGATAGGGTGCCTGTTCTTCCAGATCTTCCGCTGATATTGCCATTTGCTCGTAATTTTCATTGTCCATAAAAATGAAGCTTTCCCCGTCCAGATACAGATACTGCATCTGTCTTGGTTCGACATGTGCTTTTTCCATTTTATCGTCAGACCGAAATCGTTCGTTTAGTTTGGTGCCATCGCTGATACACTTCATCTCCAGCTGAACGAATGCCCCGCCTTTTCCGGGCTTGACGTGATTTTTTTTAAGAACACGCCATAATTTGCCCTGGTATTCCATGAGATTACCGATGCGGGCATCGAAAGCCGAGATTTTCATTAATTGAATTTCCTTTAAAATAGGTAGAGACAGGTCGATTGTATTCACTATGGTAAATAGCTTCAATCACAGTATTGACTCCGTGATCTGGCCAGAAAGCTGGTATGACGGAAATTGCAGGGCATGCCCGCGACTTGCGGGCTTTCTTGACGAGGTGAAATCTGAAAATAGGCACTATTTTTGTAAACCGGTTCCACCTTTTGGTGATCCGGAGGCGCGCCTTTTAGTCGTCGGCCTGGCACCGGGAAAGCATGGTGCTAACGCAACGGGTCGGCCTTTTACCGGAGATTATGCCGGAGATTTGCTGTATCAGACATTACACAAATTCGGTTTCGCTAGCCGACCGAAGTCGTTGGCTGCGGATGATGGCCTGGAGCTTATAGATTGCCGGATTACCAACGCCGTTAAGTGTCTTCCCCCTCAAAACAAACCCATAGGGGAAGAAGAAAAGAATTGCAATCACTTCCTCACCGCTGAAATGTCGGCATCTTCGGTCAAAGTTGTTCTGGCGCTTGGATTGCTTGCTCATCGATCAATTTTACGTTCCTGTGGCGTAAAACTTAATCAATACAAGTTTGGTCATAACAAGGTGCATCGGCTGGAAAACGGCATCAACCTGATTAACAGTTATCATTGCAGTCGTTATAATACCCAGACAAAAAGATTAACATTGCAGATGTTTGAGCGGGTGTTTGAAACTATTTGGTCGGAAATTAATCTTGACTGAAAATCCGAAAATTATTGGGTTTGATGCGGCTGCTTTCACAGCGACTGTGCCCGAAATGCCCGGCGTTTATGTTTACTATGATACTGACGGGGCGACGCTATATGTCGGTAAAGCGAGGAACCTCAAAAAGCGGGTACAGAGTTACTTCAGAAAAACCGGTCTGACTCCGAAAACGCAGTTAATGGTTGCAAAAATTGCGCACGCTGAAGTTCAGCAGACGCGTTCGGAAAGTGAAGCATTGTTGTTGGAAAATAACCTGATAAAGGATAAAAGCCCGCGCTACAACATTTCATTAAGAGACGATAAAAGTTTTCCGTTTATCAGATTGACGGAGCATCAGGAATACCCCCGATTCACATTCTACAGGGGATCAAGGTCATTGCCGGGCAAATATTACGGACCTTATCCTAATGCCGGTGCGGTTCGGGAAATGTTGGGACATCTGTATAAAATATTTCAGCTACGCCAGTGCAATGACGCCTTTTTTAGAAATCGCTCTCGGCCCTGTCTTCAGCATCAGATCAAACGTTGCAGTGCGCCTTGTGTTGGTAAAATATCGAAAGAAAGCTATTTGGAAGATCTTCGTCAGGCCAAAGCGATGCTGGCCGGGCGGGACTCAAGCCTCATGGAAGAGCTGGCGCAGAAAATGGAACGGTCTTCAGAAAACCTGGATTTTGAATCTGCTGCAGCTTATCGTGATCGAATCGCGTTGTTGCAACGAATACGTGAGAAACAGTATGTAGAATCTGATGCCACCGATGCCGATATCGTTGCAGTGGCCGTAGATTCCGGTGTGGTGTGTTTTGGAGTTGTCTCGATTCGCCAGGGCAGAAGCCTCGGCGCGCGTTTTGATGTCCAGTCCAATGCGCTTGAATTGAGTAAGTCACAGTTGCTTGAAGCTTTTCTTCCCCAAAACTATTTTGGTTCCGCGATGCCTCCGGAAATTTTGTTGAGTCATGCGATAGACAGTCGAAGTTCATTGCAGCAAGTTTTCAGCATTGAAAATCGGGGGAAAGTGGAAATCAAGCACCAGTGTCGGGCACATCGGGCCCGCTGGATTGAGTCTGCCAGAATTAATACGGATGACCATCTTCGTCGATATTTAACCGAACGCAGCCAGATCGATGCACAATTTTTGGCGCTTGCTGAGTGCCTGAAGCTGGAGGAAGTACCGGAGCGAGTCGAGTGTTTTGACATCAGCCATACCATGGGGGAACGGACCGTTGGGTCTTGTGTTGTCTTTGATCATAAGGGGGCGGTGAAATCCGACTATCGAAGGTTTAATATCTCTGGGATCGAGCCCGGGGATGACTATGCGGCGATGGAGCAGGTATTGACCCGGCGCTACACTCGAGTGTTGGAAAACAGCGGTAAACTGCCGGATCTGGTGGTTATTGATGGCGGTAAGGGGCAACTCAGTATGGCAGAAAAAGTATTTGCGGAATTACAGATTCTGGGTTCGGTAACGCTGCTGGGTATTTCCAAAGGGCCTGAGCGAACAGCCGGGGAAGAGCAGTTTCACCTTTCAGGCAACAAGCGGCCATTCCGGCCAAGCGGGACTTCACCGGAATCGCATCTGGTTCAGAGAATTCGAGACGAGGCGCATCGTTTTGCAATATCCGGGCACCGGGCTCAACGGGCCAAGGCCCGGGTTTCGTCGCCTCTGGAACAAATCGAGGGAATAGGTGACAAGCGCAGACGAAATCTGCTTCGTTACTTTGGAGGACTTCGGGAGATAAGGCGGGCCAGCCTGGAAGATCTTTCGAGGGTTCCGGGTATCAGCCCAGCTCTGGCTAAACGTATCTACGGCCAATTTCATGGCTGAGGTTTTTAGCAATTGACAAGATCGATCCTGTCTCCGAAGATAAGGCGCATCCTGTCGAAAAACTTCAATAATTTCTGTGCCACGGAAACCGGATTGTTGTTTAACTGGCATAATAAGTTTAAAAATAATTCTCACTAATCGTAAACTGAAATGATATGCTGAATATTCCCAATAGCTTGACTCTTTTCAGGATCTTTCTGATTCCGTTCCTGGTGGTTTTATATTTCTGGAAACTACCTAATCGGGAAATTCTGGTAACCAGTGTGTTTGTTGTCGCAGCAATTACCGATTGGCTTGATGGTTTTCTGGCACGGCGAATGGGAACAACATCAAAATTGGGTGCGTTTCTTGATCCTGTAGCAGACAAGCTCATCGTTTCCAGTGCCCTGGTATTACTGGTTTCAGATTTTGATGTTCTCAACCGTGTGCTTAGTGCAGATGTTTTCGCTGTTTCTGTTTGTATTATTATAGGTCGCGAAGTTGTGATATCCGCTCTGCGGGAGTGGATGGCAGAACTGGGGAATCGCGGTGTAGTGCAGGTAGGGGCCCTTGGCAAAGTAAAAACCGTTTTCCAGATGGTCTCTATTGCGTTACTACTTTACGCAAAACCGCTATACGGAATTCCGGTGTTCCTGATTGGGGAGATTGCCTTCTACGTTGCCGCATTTTTGACCTTGTGGTCGATGTGGGCCTATTTGAAGGCGGCGATGCCCTTTTTACTGGATAAAACCAATGGATCGTTTGAAATTCAAGAAGAATCTGTCGAGAAATAGAATAAATGCACGAGAAACCCGATATTTCGGTTAATTTCTATTGACACCGTTCCGTGCGTGAATAGAATCAACAACCCCAAAAATTTGAAAAGCGGGAATAGCTCAGTGGTAGAGCACAACCTTGCCAAGGTTGGGGTCGCGAGTTCGAATCTCGTTTCCCGCTCCAAATTTTTCAATGCCTGATTTCTCTGCTCAGGCATGCTGCGAGTCCGGCATAGAGTCTGTTTAGCCTCTTTTAAGTGGGTCTTGTAGTGTTGTTTTCCAAATTGCACTTTTAGCTGATGCCACAGCTCTGCCGACGGGAGTGGTACCGTTAAAAAGTGGTAATATGCAACGTAAGAGTTTTGTGTTCAGAGGCTGAGTGGCAGAGTGGTTATGCAGCGGCCTGCAAAGCCGTTGACCTCGGTTCGATTCCGGGCTCAGCCTCCACGCACATCTCGACTGGTACCATTTGCCCGGATGGCGGAATTGGTAGACGCAAGGGACTTAAAATCCCTCGGTAGAAATACCGTGCCGGTTCAAGTCCGGCTCCGGGTACCACACATCAATCCAGCATAATTCAAAACCGTCCAGAAGGTCGCTTGAATGCGGCTTTTTTATTGATATTTCGTCTTCACTTATACTCCATTTCGATATTCACAATAAAACCCGCTCTTTTCATGAACACAACGAAAATCAAAGTACCGATGGTTGTGTGAATGAATTGTTGTCTGGTAAGAATATTGCGCTGATAAGTGATGCCGGTACGCCGTTGATCAGCGACCCTGGCTTATCGTCTGGTCAAGGCGTGCAGAGAACAAAGTATCGAGGTTTCACCGGTTCTAGGTGCATGTGCGTTTGCTGCGGCGCTAAGCACGTCCGGGTTGGCTCCGGATCAGTTTTGTTTCGAAGATTTTTTACCTTCCAAGTCCAGTCAGCGACGGAACCAACTTGAATCCCCAAAAAGATGAATCCCGCTCTGGGGTGTTCTATGAGTCCAGCCATCGTATTGTCGCCAGCTTAAAGGATATGGGGCAGTTTTCTGGAAGTGAGACGGCGGTAACAGTGGCTCGAGAAATCACTAAAAAGTTCGAAAGTTTTTATTATGGGACGCTGCAAGATGTGAAATCAGAAATTGAATCTGCTGCAGAACACCAAATAGGTGAGTTTGTGGTAATGCTTTCAGTGGTGAATGACAGCAAGGCTGATTGGACAAAAGCGATTCCTTTACTAGACTTATTGCTACATGAAATAATACCCCGCAAGGCGCGCTCCATCGTCGCGTCTACATTTTCAGTCAACAAGAATGCATTGTATGACTATGCGCTTTCGCAGAAGTCAGTCACCTAACTCAGACTGCAATTTTGTCTAGTTGACGCATCCAGCGATAACAGACAAAAGCGACGCAACCAGAAAATAATTTGTAAATCATCGCTGTTTGATTGTCCGGGTAAAGCACCACTAGGACTCCCAGAATCAAAGCGCAGTCCCAGGCGATGGTTTTTGCACTGGCAGAGCTCTTTAGAAATACATACAAACCAGTAACAAGCAAAGGAATGAATGTGATTATCCAGGTGTCTGGTGCAAAGCGACCCCAGGGGATATAAACTTCCATTCTCGACAATAGATAGCCGATGTTTTGAATTTGTAGCAGGGATGTGATTAAAAACATCAGTGATAACAAACTCCAAACAACTTTGCTGGATTGTTGTCGGGCTCTCTGAAAACACATCAGAAACAAAATAAAAAACATGAATATCGGAAATACACTGGCCGGGTTACCCTCAACAAATACGCCTTCATAGGGAACTGCAAATACGGCAATAATTAGAAACTGTAAGGCGAATAAAATAAATACGATTTGATGATGCATTGCCAGTGAATCCGGCTCACCAATGATTTCAGAAAGCTTTCGGCGTTCTATGGACAGGTGTCGAAGACATAATAGGCCGGCAATTATTAAGAGCGACATACCCAATAGCTCGGTGCCTTCTTCCACAATCAAACGGTAGCGTCGCTGATGCCGGCTCAAATCGATGTTGTGCTCGACAAACTCCAGGCCGGCTACGGAAGCGAAAAGTAAAACCCCCAAGCTAATCAAGAACGCTGCAATGCGATAGCCAGGTTGGCGAAACATTGAAAACAGTGAGGCACCAATTCCGACGGCAAAAATCAAAGCAAACGGCGCAAGGCCGGCCCACCCAAAATAGGTTGCCACAATTTCATGTAGCGAGCCAATTTCATCAAAACTTAATGCAAGAAAAGACAGAGATAGAATAACCCAGCGCCAGGATTCGCTAAGTTTTGGTTGCGCACTGGCGACCCGATAAAACAAAGAAGCCGCAATAAACAAACAAATACCTGACCACCACACGGCGTAGTTCTCTTCGGTGCCAAGACTGATTGAAGAAAATATTTGCTTAAACCAGGTTGGTCGCATGGATGTCAGATTTTCCACATACAGAATACCAACAAATACGATGTGCACTGCCCACATCCAGACCCACCAGGGAAACAGGCTGCGTCGGTAATCAGACATGGCTACGACCAGTTACGCTTCTATCGTTAGACATTCCGGGTGCCCAAAGCAAAAAACACAGAAAGATCAAAGCCCAGATAAATACTTTTACCGCGGTGACTTTAATTAAAATGCGTTTGCCTATTTTGTCAGGGTCTATTTTCGGTAATTCGAACCACGCCGATTCGTCTGCGCCGATATCCGTAACGATGGTCATTTGCTCAGGCCGCTCAATTCGTACTTCGTCACTATTCACGTGCAGCATGATTTGGTGAAGATCACTGCCCTTTAGTTCGTAAACATGGATATTGAGAAAATCGTATCGAATACTTTGCAGCATAAAATGAGTGTCGCGACGCGCCTGTAACCGAATTAACGGCATGGGGTCATACAGTCTGAAATTATTCGAGCTTAGTTCGACATCGAATGGCACCACATAATGCGTAGGATAGGTTTGCGCCGAGAAATGGGAATTGGCTGCATCTTCATTACTGTGTAATTCAAATTTGCTCGGTACGGGCAGATTGGGTAAGGACAAAAGTACACGACTAACAGTTAGCGGTGAAGTGATCAGAGCGATACCAATTAGGGCTGCGATAACCAACAACGTTGTGCGGTTGGAATAGTCATGATTTGCACTGAGCTGCGTAAAAACGAACCAGCTAAATAGCAGGACACAGCCACTTAGGTAGATTGATGTGATGGAGTTTTGCGTAAAAACTACTAGCACGATAACCAATGCCGAAATGACGGGCCAAAGTACTGAATTTTTAGTTTGCTCGGTGCTGTTGCTTAATATGGATGACCAGGCCAGGTAATAGGCGAGGCTGATCGATAACCAGGGTGCCCAGCCGCTAAAGACAGTATTGCCTGCGAAAAACAGTAGCGCACTTGACAGCCCCAGTGTGATGATGAGCAATGTCGGGAAGGAGGCGAGTTTTGGCATCAGCGCAGGCGGTGAATAATTATTATAGAGCTTAGTATACGGAGCGACCGGATTATAGGTGATCTTACTAATGAATATTACCTCTCCTGTTGTTTTATCGGCAATGGTCCATTAGCCCTGGTGGCGGGAGTTGGCCAGACAGTTGCGCTTTGTTGATTTATTTGAACAGATCAAGGAAAGTCTGGGCTCCAATGGGCAGGGTGCCAGATAACGCCTGGGCGGCGTGAGCCGACGGCTAGTGCCACAGAAAATATACCGCTGCGATATCTAAGTTTTGATTGTGGTAAGGGTGAAATGGTGCGGTAAGAGCGCACCGCGTTGATGGCGACATTAACGGCAGGGTAAACCTCATGAGCTGAAATATCATGTAAACCGGTGTTTGAAGTCTTCTCGACTGAACCGGAGGGTAGATAGATTGACCATGCGGGTAACTTCATGGCTAGATAAATGACAGGCATCCGTTTAGGCGGACACAGAACCCGGCTTATAGGTTTGCTTTTATTTTTAACTTTTGTAAAGATGAAGTATCTTTACGGCTTCAATTTTTGAGAATGGTAAAAAAAGACACAG
>JAIBDK010000110.1 GCA_024679435.1 Gammaproteobacteria bacterium
AATCCCTCAGAAATACTGCCGTGGATCAGCGGAAACCAGGTTTTAATTGTAACGAACGAGATTGTTGCACCGTTGTATCTGGACGCCCTCAAAACGTCCCTGGAAGAAAAAGAGGTTGTTGATCTGATTCTTCGTGATGGTGAGTCCACCAAGAATTTGTCTACGGCGGAAAAAATATTTGACAGAATGCTTCAGATTCCCCTGGACAGGACTGCGACAGTCGTGGCGCTTGGTGGTGGCGTGATTGGAGATATGGCCGGATTTACCGCGGCCTGCTATCAGCGTGGAATTCCGTTTATCCAGATTCCCACGACCTTGCTTTCTCAGGTTGATTCTTCTGTGGGCGGTAAAACCGGTGTCAACCATCCAAAAGGTAAGAATATGATCGGGGCTTTTTATCAGCCTCAGAGGGTCCTCATCGATATTTCAGTACTCTCAACGCTTGAGCCTGCTCAGTTTTCCTCAGGAATGGCGGAAGTCATTAAGTATGGTTTAATCAATGATCCTGAATTCTTTGGATGGCTCGAAAACAACCTTGAACCTGTTCTTTTGCTCAATCCGGAGGTTCTGGAATATTTGATAGAGCAGTCCTGTCTCAACAAGGCCAGAATTGTTGAACTGGATGAGCGAGAAGGTGGGGTTCGGGCACTGCTGAATCTCGGCCATACGTTTGGTCATGCGATTGAGACAGCCACTGGATATGGTGCCTGGCTCCATGGTGAGGGCGTAGCGTTGGGCATGGTTATGGCGATGTATATGTCCATGGAGCAGGGTTGGGTGGAACGAGCAGATTATGATCGTGCATGCAAACTAATAGAAAGATGCAATCTCCCGGTAAATCCATCTGCAGACTTTGGTGCTCGCGAATTAAAGAAGTTGATGGGTCTGGACAAAAAAGTCCAGGCGGGAAACCTGCGACTGATCTTGTCCCGTGGCATAGGGAAGGCATTTGTTTGCGATGATTATGACGAAGAAGCACTGGACAAAACGCTGGCGTATTTTGCAATTGGATGAGCTTTGTTCATAATCATTGTTGATAGAAGTCGAGTTGTTCGTCAGAAAATGTTAGTATAAGCTTACGCTATACATACTATTTGTTTCGCTACGAAACAGATGTTGTCGATGACATAACTGTCATTGTGAGACTCGCTAAGTCCTCAGGATATAGCGGGTTTTTCTTTCAGGGAAATCTGTAAATTCGGTTCTAGAAATTTTGAAATCTAAACACAACCCAAAATTTGGTCTTTATGACCCTAAAAATGAGCACGATGCCTGCGGTGTGGGTTTTGTGGCAAACATCAAGGGTAAAGCGAGTCATAAAATTATTCAGGATGGTTTGGAGATTCTGAAAAACCTCACCCACAGGGGTGCTGTGGGGGCGGACCCTAACGCAGGAGACGGCGCCGGAATTCTGATTCAGATGCCGGATCGTTTTTTTCGAACCGTAATAGAAACAGAGTTACCTGCGAAGGGTTCCTACGCGGTGGGGATGATATTTATGCCGTCTTCACTGGCAGGTCAAGCTGAGGCACGGGGAGTTGTAGAGCGTTACATCCTGGATGAAAAGCAGATTGTTCTGGGCTGGCGCCGAGTTCCCGTAAATAATGGGAATTTGGGGGAAAGCGTCCTGCCTACCGAACCTGCAATCTGGCAAGTCATTGTTGGGTGCGCCCAGAATATTATCGCTGAGGACGAGTTTGAACGAAAACTGTTTGTGATCCGAAAGCAGATTGAGCGTCGGATTGATGAATCTGATATCGAGGGCAAATCTGATTTCTATATTTCCTCCATGTCTTGCAGGCTGATTAACTACAAGGGGATGTTGTTGGCAAATCAGGTTGGAGAATATTATCCGGATCTGGTGGATGTAAATATGGAATCTGCGCTGGCGCTGGTACATCAGCGATTTTCCACAAACACTTTTCCAACGTGGGAACTTGCGCATCCATTCCGGATGATTGCCCACAACGGTGAGATTAATACACTTCGTGGAAATGTTAACTGGATGGCTGCGAGAAAAAGCACCCTGTTCTCGGAGGTGTTGGGTAATGATATTGATAAGGTCTGGCCGGTAATTCCGGACGGTCAGTCAGATTCAGCGGCTTTTGATAATGCCCTGGAATTACTGGTTGCCGGCGGTTACTCATTGGCGCACGCGATGATGATGTTGATTCCTGAAGCATGGTCAGGTAATCGGTTAATGGACAACGAGCGACGTGCGTTCTACGAGTATCATGCAGCGCTAATGGAGCCTTGGGATGGGCCCGCCGCGGTGGCTTTTACTGATGGTAAGCAGATTGGTGCCACGCTGGATAGAAACGGATTGCGTCCCGCTCGTTATCTGATCACCAAAGATGATACGGTGGTTTTGGCGTCTGAAATGGGCGTGTTAGATATTCCTGAAGAAAACATTCGTCAAAAATGGCGTTTGCAACCCGGTAAAATGTTTCTGATTGATCTTGAGCAGGGACGTATTATTGACGATCAGGAAATTAAAAATGATTTGTCTACGCTGCACAACTATCAGCAATGGCTCGATCAAACACAAATAGAACTTGATTCTCTGCGAATTGCTGTGGGCGCGATGTCACCGGATGCGCACACGTTGCTCAAGGCTCAGCAGGCATTTGGGTATACTCAGGAAGATTTGAAATTTTTGCTTTTACCCATGATCGAAAAGGGAGAAGAAGCTTTGGGTTCTATGGGCACAGACGTGCCGCCTGCGGTTATGTCTCTAAAACCCAAATCGCTGGCAAATTTTTTCAAGCAGAATTTTGCACAAGTGACTAATCCTCCGATCGATCCGATAAGGGAAGAACTGGTAATGTCATTAATTTCCATGATTGGGCCGCGCCCTAATTTATTTGGTCAGGTAGGCGGGGGTCGGGAGATGCGTTTAACAGTTCCGCACCCGTTGCTGACCAATAATCAGCTAGAACGTATTCGTCAGATAGAAGATCATACCAATGGTGCTTTTATTACTAAAACTTTGAACTTGTGTTATCCCCTGAATCAGGGTGAACGAGGACTTAAAAAGGCTCTGTCAATACTGTGTGAAAAGGCTGAGCAGGCAGTATTGCAAAAGGGTTTCAATATCCTGATTCTTTCGGACAGAAGAATGGATCGGGATAATATTGCAATCCCCGCTTTGTTGGCCACATCTGCTGTGCATCACCACTTGATTAAGAAAGGATTGCGAACTGAGACCGGGTTGGTGGTGGAAACTGGCGCCTGCCTGGAAGTGCATCATTTTGCAACACTGGCGGGATACGGCGCAGAGGCAATAAACCCCTACGTAGCATTTGATAGCGTGAACGCGTTAAGAAGCCAGCTTGCGGATAAGCTGGATTTTGAGGAGGCGCAAATTCGGTACATAAAAGCCGTTAATAAAGGGCTCAAGAAAGTTATGTCGAAAATGGGGATTTCGACTTATCAGTCTTATTGTGGGGCTCAGATTTTTGATTCTGTGGGGCTGTCCGAAGAGTTTATTAATACCTATTTTTGCGGCACCAGTTTGACTATTGGTGGCATTGGTCTGGATCAGGTGGCAAAGGATATTTTCATTTGGCATAAACAAGCGTTTGGCGATCAGCCTTTATATAAGCTGCAGCTTGATTCCGGTGGTAATTATGCCTATCGAAGCAGGGGAGAAAAACATGTCTGGAATCCGCAGACAATATCCAGACTACAACATGCTACCCGGTCTAACAATCCTAAAACATTCGAAGAATTTTCGCGATTGATTGATCAGCAGGATAGAGAGTTGCTGAACTTGCGTGGTCTCATGGATTTTAAATGGGCTGATGAGCCTCTGCCTCTGGATCAGGTGGAGCCGGCTTCGGAAATCGTAAAGCGATTTGCTACGGGGGCGATGTCATTCGGCTCAATTTCCCCAGAAGCACATTCCAGTCTCGCTGTGGCCATGAACAAGATTGGTGGAAAGTCCAACACCGGAGAAGGTGGTGAAGAAAGATCCCGATATGAAAAGCTGGATGACGGGTCGAGTAACCCGAGGCGATCTGCAATCAAACAGGTAGCATCCGGGCGTTTCGGAGTGACCACAGATTATCTGGTGAACGCAGATGACATTCAGATCAAGATGGCTCAGGGAGCAAAACCTGGGGAAGGAGGGCAGTTGCCGGGCCATAAGGTCAGTCAACAGATCGCGGATGTTCGACACTCAACGCCGGGCGTCGGGTTGATTTCACCGCCTCCACATCATGATATCTATTCCATTGAGGATTTAGCGCAACTTATTTTTGATCTAAAAAATGTTAATCCGAAGTCCAGAGTGTCGGTAAAACTGGTCTCTGAAGTCGGCGTGGGGACCGTTGCCGCTGGTGTGTCTAAGGCGCATGCTGATCATGTGACTATTTCGGGTTTCGAAGGTGGAACTGGAGCCAGCCCACTGACTTCGATTCAACACGCGGGTTCACCCTGGGAAATCGGTATCGCCGAAACTCATCAGACGCTGGTGTTGAACAAGCTCAGGGGCCGAATTGCCGTTCAGGTGGACGGGGGGCTGAGAACCGGCCGGGATGTGGCGATCGCTGCATTGCTGGGTGCGGATGAATTCGGTTTTGCTACTGCACCACTTATCGTTTCAGGTTGTATTATGATGCGAAAATGTCATCTTAACACTTGTCCTGTGGGGGTTGCGACTCAAAATCCTGAACTGAGAAAACAGTTTACTGGTCAGCCCGAGCATGTTGTTAATTATTTCTTTTTCGTAGCCGAAGAAGTGAGAAAAATAATGGCAAGAATGGGTTTCTCAAAGGTTAGTGAAATGACAGGTCAAATGGATCGACTGAAAATGAAAACCGCAATTGATACCTGGAAAACTAAAGGACTTGATTACAGTAAAATTCTTAGTCGTCCTCAAGTGGATAATAGTGTGGCGATATACAACAGTGAAAAACAGCAACACGATCTGGAGCACGTGCTCGACAGATCCATGATTGTTCAGGCAAAAGCCGCACTGGAACGGGGTGAACCTGTTCAAATTGAAACTTCAATTACCAACGTCAATCGAAGTTTCGGTGCTATGTTGTCAGGGGAGATTGCTCGAAAATACGGGCATGACGGATTACCTGAAAATACCATCAAAATTAATGCCTTTGGAACCGCCGGTCAGTCTTTTGGTGCCTGGGTTGCCAGAGGCGTAACGATTACATTGGAAGGACAAGCCAACGACTATGTGGGAAAAGGATTGTCGGGCGGCAAGTTGATTATATTTCCTCCCCGAAATTCAGCGATTTCTGACAGCAGGCAGAATATTATTCTAGGGAACACGGTTTTGTACGGTGCTATTGCCGGTGAAAATTATTTCAGCGGTGTCGCCGGAGAGCGCTTTTGTGTTCGTAATTCAGGAGCTGTGGCCGTGGTGGAAGGCGTGGGAGATCATGGATGTGAGTATATGACAGGTGGGGTGGTCGTCTGTCTGGGAGAAACCGGTCGTAACTTTGCCGCTGGCATGTCCGGAGGGATAGCTTATGTGCTTGACGAGGATAGCCAATTTCAAAAACGGTGTAATACTCAGATGGTGTCTCTGGAACAGGTTGATGCTGATCATGAGAAAGAGTCAATAACCAATATGCTTGAGTCTGATGAGACCCGGCTTAAGCACTATATCGACAACCACTTTTCGTTGACAGGCAGTGATATAGCAAAAACCATATTGGACGACTGGGATAGCTGGCGACCTCGATTTGTCAGGGTGATGCCGCATGAATATAAAAAGGCCCTTGAATCCATGGGAGACGGTAAAGTGTCAGGTGATACTTTTGGTGCTCAGGAACAAGAGGTGATTAAGGAGGTGATTAATGGGTAAGCCCACAGGTTTTATTGATGTGGAGCAGCAGGATCGAAGCTATTTGCCCGTAGATGTGCGGGTAAAGAATTTTGACGAATTTATAGTAGACCTAAGCGAATCCGAACTCAGAGACCAGGGTAGCCGATGCATGGATTGCGGGATTCCCTATTGTCAAACCGGTTGTCCAGTGAACAACATCATTCCGGACTGGAATGATCTTGTATACAGGGCAGACTGGAAACAGGCCAGTGATGTGCTTCATTCCACCAATAACTTTCCCGAATTTACCGGCAGAATTTGCCCTGCACCCTGTGAAGCGGCCTGTACGCTGAATATTCAGGATAGTCCGGTTACCATAAAGACTATTGAGCAGAATATTGTAGAACGAGCCTGGAAAGAAGGCTGGATTGAACCCCAGATTCCAAAACATCGCACCGGTAAATATGTAGCGGTGATCGGATCCGGTCCTGCCGGCATGGCCTGCGCACAGCAACTGGCCAGAGCCGGTCATTCGGTATCTCTTTATGAGAAGCAGGACCGAAGCGGCGGGTTGTTGAGGTACGGTATTCCGGATTTCAAACTGGACAAGATGATTATTGATCGTCGTATGGCGCAGATGAAAACTGAAGGTGTGAAATTTCATTCCGGTACTAACATCGGGGTTGATATCCCTGTGTCATTTTTGTTTGATACGTTTGATGCCATAATTCTTGCGGGCGGTTCTGAGCAACCACGCGACCTGGAAGTGCAGGGAAGGGAGTTTCAGGGGGTCCATTTTGCTATGGATTTTTTGCGAACCAATACCCGAAGGGTTCAGGGCAACGTTGTCGATGATGCTGAATTTATTTCCGCTGCTGGAAAGAACGTTGTCGTCATCGGTGGAGGTGATACGGGTTCTGACTGCATTGGCACTTCGATCCGTCAAGGGGCAAAATCTGTCACCCAGATCGAGATTCTTTCCCAGCCGCCAGAACAGGAAGATAAGGCGTTGACCTGGCCAAACTGGCCTCATAAAATGAGGACATCGTCTTCTCAGGAAGAGGGTTGTAACCGGATTTGGGATGTTAAAACCCGACGGTTTAAAAGCGCTAAAAACGGAAATGTAACTGAACTTGAATGTGTCAAAGTGGCCTGGGATCGATTAGATGGCCAGTGGAAGATGCGGGAAGTTAGCAATTCACGTTTTAGCTTGAAAGCTGATTTGGTCCTGCTTGCCATGGGATTTGTGCATCCTGTATATGAGGGGTTGCTGGAAGAAATAGGCGTCGCCAAGGATGCTCGTGGCAATGTGTTGGCAAACGAAGCGGGAGCCAAAGCATATCAAACCAGTATTGCCTCGGTGTTCTCCGCTGGAGACATGCGCCGCGGACAGTCTCTGGTTGTGTGGGCCATTCGCGAGGGCCGTCAGTGCGCGCGGGCTGTTGATACTTTTCTCCGGGGATATAGTGATTTGCCGGAATAATCCAGCAAGTGGTCTGAAATGCGCAACCAGACATTTAGGCCTGCTCGTAAAATTATCTGGTTTTCTATAGAATCCGGAGCGAACCCCCTCAATTTTTATTTTAGTTTAGGCTAGCGAGCTATCGGTCCGAATGAAAACTCGGTTTATTCTCTAATGCAAGACAGATTCCTTAAAGCCCTGCGGCGTGAGCCCGTTGACTGCACGCCGGTCTGGATCATGCGTCAGGCCGGGCGTTATCTGCCCGAATATCGTGCGACTCGTCAGAAGGCAGGCGATTTTCTAACGCTATGTAAAACGCCTGAGCTTGCCTGCGAAGTGACGTTGCAGCCATTGCGGCGCTTTGATCT
>JAIBDK010000475.1 GCA_024679435.1 Gammaproteobacteria bacterium
TCTGATAATGCTTTGTCGATATCTTCAACATAAAGCAATACCTGGGTGCAGGTGACAAGATCAAACTGATTGTTTTTTGCTGGTATAGAAGTAATATCACCTTGCCTGATTGTCACCTGGGCATATTCAGCGCATCGTTCTTTAGCTGCCTTAACCATAGAGGGTTTTGGGTCGATGGCAATAATTTGACCGGATTCGGTTACCGAGGGCGCCATATCGTAGGTGAGAAATCCAGTGCCGCATCCAATATCAAGTATCGATTCTCCTGCACAAACATTAGCAGCTTCGATCGTTTTCTTTCGTTGCAAGGCTATTTCCGGAGCCCCATAGGTCTGGTTCAGGCTTGTAGCTGAATTCATGATCTGGTTTTCTTTTTTATAAATTTTCAATGGTGAAAAATGAGTTTGGTGAATTTGGTTTACTGCTTGGGTTTTCAGAATGGGTGCTCTATAAAATATATAAGCGGCTTAAAGTGACGGATTTAGAGATGCTGATTAAGAGCCCAGAGTACGTGTTCCCGAATCAGTTCAGAGGGATCATCTTTGCGTGAATTCAGAGCCTCGATAACAGAATCACTTGTTGTTGTATTACCAAGTGCGACGGCGATATTACTTAACCATTTAGTATGCCCGATTCTTCTGATAGGAGATCCCTCCATTTTATCGAGAAACTCGTTTTCGCTCCATGTGAACAGTTCTACAAGGTTGATGTCATCAAGATTGTGGCGAGTTTTGAAATCCGGTTCCGTAGATAGCTGGGCGTAACGGTTCCAGGGGCAAACCAATTGGCAATCATCACATCCATAGATCCGGTTTCCCATGGCTTTTCGGAATTCAACGGGTATAGCACCTTGTAATTCGATGGTGTGATAAGAAATACAGCGCCGGGCGTCGACAACATAAGGCGCAACGATAGCCTCGGTCGGGCAGATATCAATACATGCAGTGCAACTCCCACAGTGATTTGTGGTCGGTCGGTCTGCGGGAAGTGGCAGATCCGTATAGAGCTCCCCGAGAAAAAACCATGAACCCGAATGGCGGTTAATAATGTTGGAGTGTTTTCCTAGCCAGCCCTGGCCGGATTTTTCTGCCAGAGATTTTTCCATCACAGGTGCGCTATCACAAAACGCACGGTAACCCAGAGGTCCAGCGGCATTTTGGATTTGCTCAGCCAGCTTCTGAAGTCGGTTACGCAGTACCTTGTGGTAGTCACGGCCAAGCGCATATCTTGAAATATAGGCTTTGTCCGGGTTCTGTAAAACTTCACGGGCCTTGTGCATTGGCTGATTCAGGTAATCCATACGAACGGTAATAACCCTTATTGTTCCGGGCACCAGTTCTTCGGGGCGGGTTCTTTTAGTGCCATGATGTGCCATATAAGACATCTCACCGTGGAATTTTTTGTCAAGCCAGATATTAAGTTGGGCTTCGGTATCTCTCAGGTCTATATCCGAGACAGCCGTGTAGGTAAAACCGAGCTCAGCACCCCAGTTACGGATTTGTTCAACTAATTGTTTGAGGTTATGATCACTTCCCATGGTCTGATAATACGCCAACAAAGCCTGTGTCACAGGGGTTAATCCCGATAATTGCTGAACACGCTTTTACCTATTCAGGCTACGTCTGAAGTTTTCGCGGCGAGTTTAAGCAATAATGCCGGCTTGTAGGTTCTGAAAATTGCCGTTCTAAAGAAGCCGGGAGAAAATACGCACGAAAAGAGGAAAATATTATGAGTAAACCCAATATGGGAGCGATGTTTGGCGGGGAATCAATGGGTGGATTATTTGATATTCCA
>JAIBDK010000278.1 GCA_024679435.1 Gammaproteobacteria bacterium
CCGTCGGCAAGGGAATTCCGATAGGCACGGTAAGCTGGAATCAGTCCGGCCAAGACTCCTGCTGAAAAAACCCCGGCTAGTAACCGCCACTCTGTCGCGGTGGGCAGAGACAGGGGCATGTATAACCCAAAGCGCAATTCCAACACCTCCTGCCCCAGAAACTGGGCCAGATAAACAATCAGCACACCCATGATAATTCCTGCCAGAGTCAAAAGTGCCATTTCCATGAACAATAAACCAAAAATATTTCGGAACCCTGCACCGGTAGCTCGAAGGATAGCGATTTCCCGACGGCGCTCGGTTAAGCCAGCTAATGACACCGCCACCATCCCAACAAAAGCCGCAGCGATAACGAACAGCGAAACCATTAGCAATGCCTTTTCCGCCACTCTAACCAGAGACCAGAGCTCCTGGAGCGCAACCCCGGGGAGAATGGCCAGCAACGGCTCTTCGGTATAGTTGTTGATCCACCGCTGGGTTCCAAAAACCGCAATACGGCTCTCGAGCCCTACGATCATCGCAGTGACGGATTTTGGCTTGAGCGGCAACTTTCTGACAACGTCGGCAGGCACATTCTGGCCGGAAATCTTGGCGCCATCCTTCCAGTCAATGTGAATTGCCTCGATAGCCTCTAAGCTGACGTGCAGGGTGCGGTCCACCGGAGTGCCCGTTCGCTGAAGAATTCCCTTCACCACAAAAGGTTTATCGTCATGCTTTATAAATGCTACCGATCCCCCTCCGTGAGCAATAACAATTTTGTCACCCAGTTGGTATCCAAGAGTTTCCGCCACATCCACGCCTAACACAACATCAAACAGATCCGAGAATCGGTCCCCTCCTGAAAACGCCAGAGATCTCTTGTTACCGAACTTATAATGATCAAAATACTCTGCGTTGGTTCCCATCACTCTATATCCACGATGAGAATCTCCCAGGGAAATAGGAATCGCCCAATTTACTTCTTTGCGGCCAGCGATTTCCGAAAAACTGCGGTAACTGATGTTGTTGGTGGCATTGCCGATCCGGAACACTGAATAAAGCAGTAGCTGCACGGCACCACTACGCGCCCCTACAATGATGTCAGCGCCGGAAACTGTGTTCGAAAAGCTCGTCCAGGCATTTTGCCGAACCCGTTCCACTGCCAAAATGAGTGCGACGCTGATGGCAATGGTGGCTACGGTAAGGAGTACCGTTGATTTTCGGTTGCCAAGGCTTTTAACACCCAACCGCAGGAGGTTCACTGTTTTACCCCTAAGTTAATCGCTTCGAAATCCAGAACAATGCTAAACCGGTCTTTCAGCGTCGGGTCGTGGCTGACAAATAGCAGTGTAGCCCCATAGTTTTCACACTGCCTGAACAACAGATCCATGAACAATTGACGATTATCATAATCCAGCGAGGAGGTGGGCTCGTCGGCAACAATTAACGGAGGGCTCCCCAGAAGCGCCCGCGCCGCAGCAACACGCTGTTGCTGACCCACGCTCAGGGTATAGACGGGTCGTGTCAGGTCCGGCACCTGGTTCTGAAAGAGAGCACCCAGAATTTTCTCTGCTTGCTCGGGAGGAGTTTCTCCAGCATCCAGAATTCTCTGCTTGCGAACACGGGAAAATTCGCAAGGCAGGAGTACATTTTCCAGCGCGTTAAGATATGGAATCAGGTTAAACTGCTGGAAAATGAAGCCCAATTCGTTTGCGCGTACACGGTCGCAGGCAGATGTAGAGATTCTGGAAAGTTCGTTGCCCGCTACGAATACGGTTCCAGACTGAGGCTGAATAACCCCGCCAATAAGGTTCAGGAGAGTGGATTTGCCACTACCAGACGGGCCCTGAATAAATGTGTTTTGCCCTCGCTCTATGGTGAACTCAGGTATGGACAGGATTTCCCTGACCTCCCCGGGCCATCGGAATTTGGCGTTATGAAGGAAAACCAGATTATCGTCGGGCATGTTTGTTTCAGTAAAGTGGGCGCTATTTCAGCTTTATGGTTGTCACCTCCGGCGCGAGACTGCCTGAAACTTGACCACCTGGCAAGGCCCCCCGGTAGTCGATCCGATCTATAGTGGGAAACTGTTCATACAATAATACCGTCAAGGCATCAAGTTCATCAGGAATTAAACACTCGAACAAGTAGTTAGCAATGACCTCGGAGTGCATGGCACCCTCTTCATGTTCCTCATGTTCCTCATGTTCCTCGTGTTCCTCGTGTTCCTCGTGTTCTTCGTGTTCTTCGTGTTCTTCGTGCAACACATGCTCCGCATCTACACTTGCCACCTCACAACCTGCTTCACCGTTGATTGCAAACAGGGTTGCAGACGACTTGAGTTTGGTAAGACCGTCTTCAACAACCTTCTTGTCTTCATCGTTAGAAGGAGCATGCTCAAAACCAAAAAAATTTATCGCTGGAGAGCGAATTTCCATCAGGAGCTGTCTGCCATCAAGGGCAAAATTCAGAGTTACCGCACCGTGCTCGTGGGCTGTTTGCTGGGCGTGCAGGGCAGATGCCACTATGGTTCCGTATACCGCTGTAGCAGTTAGCGCACAGATTTTTCGAATTATATATTTCATGAATTATAGAATGCAGGTTTCTGTTAAAGTTATAATATAACATAACAGAATTCAAAAACAAATCCGAATATACCTAAAGTTTTACCTGATAGTCGGAAAATCAAGACATCAAAAATATCTTTGAATCAGCTGCTGACAACTTAACCACGGTCAGCAGATAATCAAAAATAATCACATACAAACTATTGTTTTGTGCATATTGACAGATAGGTTACAGAATATGCCGACGACTTAAATCTGTCCCAGGTTTTCCCTGTTATCAATAGCTCAATGTTTTTGTTGTATCTGTCCATAAGAGAATCAAAGATTTTTGTGAAATTGGACTTTCCTCATGTTCCAGGCTAACTAAGTAGACAACCCTGGTTGATTTCTTTACTCTAGACATCCCTAAACACTAAAAAATATCAAGGATATTTAAATGAAAAAAAGATTTTTGAGGATTTTTCTTCCTTCTGTCTTTGCGGCTATCTTTTCGATATCACAAGTATCGAATGCGGCAGATAGTAATGAACCGATAAAAGTTCCGCTCAAAAACTGGTCTAGCCAACTTGTCATGGCCTATGTTATTGGTGGGATGTTTGAAAGCATGGGTAATACAGTAGAATATGTTCCCGTGGATAATCAGGCGAGTTTTGAAGCAGTTCGTCTAGGCGAAGTCACTTTAGTGCACGAAGTGTGGCAATCCACCATGCAGAATGCTTACTATAATGCGATGGCGGAAGGCGGTCTGATTGATGCTGGTACACATGCCGCAGCAACCTTGGAGGAAATGGGTGTTCCAAACTGGGTCATCGAAAAAGATCTTTGTCCAGGGCTTCCGAGCTGGGAAGCGTTGAAAGATTGCCACGAGGTATTTGCAACTCCTGATTCTGGTGGCAAAGGTCGATGGCTTGAGGGCCCGCAAAGCTGGCATGGTGACGTTATGCCCAATCGCGTTAAGGGTTTGGGCCTTGACGATAAATGGGAAGTTAAATTCGCTGGTGCCGCTGAAGCGTTGTGGACAGAACTGAAAGCGGCAGAAAAAGAAGGCCGAGGTACCATTATATTTAATTGGTCTCCCAACTTTACAGATGCTTCTGGCTTTACTTTTATCGAATTCCCACCATATTACGACGGTTGTCGAATAAAGGATGGTGGTACTTTGGAAACAACTGGCTGTGGCTCCCCTCCGGGTTGGTTGAAAAAGGGTGCCAACTACAAGTTCCCCAAGACACATCCCCAAGCCTATACTGCCTTTTCCAAGCTTTCGTTTACCACGCCTCAAATAGGGCAGATGGCTGCCTTAGTTGATGTAGATGGTATGGGACATGAAGATGCTGGTAAAAAATGGTTAGCTGATAACGAAGCTGTCTGGAAACCCTGGACGCAGTAGGTATATCTGGATAGTTGATTAGTTACTCTTCTGTTCTGTTGACAAATTTTTATCGATAACAATTACAGATCAAGGTTAACAGTTTTTCAGCTTTATCAAAAAACCCGACTCTAGTC
>JAIBDK010000199.1 GCA_024679435.1 Gammaproteobacteria bacterium
CTTTATTTTCTCCAACAGATATTGCAGCGGACTTAATGAAACTTTAGTAGAAAATCAACGCGGCGAGTATTCGACAACCATTTAGTTAGTCGGCGCAACCTAACCTGGACTTTGACCTGTTACATCGGGGATAAGCATTGCGTAAAAACCCCTTTTACGCGCAGCCAGGAACTTAGCGCTTCAGCCGTGCAGCATGGAATGCAATATGGTCCTCAATAAACGAGGCAATAAAATAATAGCTGTGGTCGTATCCCGGCTGCATTCTCAGATTCAGTTTCTGACCTCTTTCCATACAAACCTGCTCCAGTAATTGTGGTTTTAACTGATCATGAAGGAAGTTATCCGCATCACCCTGATCAACGAGAATTTCTCCACTGACATTCCCCTTTCGAATCAGCTCAACCGCATCATACTGCTGCCATTGCTGTCGATCTGCTCCAAGATACCCACCCAGTGCTTTTTCACCCCAGGGGCAATTTATTGGAGAACAGATAGGGGAAAATGCTGAAATCGACGCATACACATCGCTATTTTTCAAACCAATTGTTAACGCACCATGCCCGCCCATGGAATGACCGGTAATACCCTGCCGGGATCGATCTCCATCGAAGTTTTTGAACACCAGGTCCGGTAATTCCCGAGTGACATAACCGTACATTTTATAGTTAACATCCCACGGTGAAGCGGTTGCATCCACATAAAAGCCGGCACCACTGCCAAAATCATAGTCATCGTCCTCACCAGCGATACCCGCCCCACGGGGGCTGGTATCCGGTGCCACAAGAATCACACCATGTTGAGCCGCATACCGTTGTGCCCCGGCCTTGACGGTGAAGTTTTCTTCGGTACAGGTCAGCCCCGACAGATACCACAGTACCGGCAACGATTCCCCGCGCTCATGGGCCGGCACAAAAACGGAGAACTGCATGGGAGTCCTGGTCTGAACGGACTGATGTCGATAGACGCCCTGAATACCCTCAAAGCAGCGCTGTTCGTTAATTACTTCCATGGAAACCCCCTGTTTAACTCCGGATCATTCAAATTCAACAACGCTTCGAATAGATTCACCGGAATGCATCAGATCAAAGGCATCATTGATTCTATCGAGCGGCATTTTATGGGTAATCAGATCGTCAATATTAATCTTGCCGTCCATATACCAGTCAACAATTTTTGGCACATCAGTCCGGCCACGAGCACCACCGAAAGCCGTACCTTTCCAGACCCGGCCAGTCACCAGTTGAAACGGGCGTGTGCTTATTTCCTGGCCAGCGCCAGCCACGCCAATAATAATACTTTCTCCCCAACCCTTGTGGCAGCATTCCAGCGCCTGACGCATGAGATCAGTATTTCCGATACACTCAAAACTATAGTCGGCACCACCGTTTGTTAACGCCACCAGATAAGGCACTAAATCACCTTCAACTTCCAATGGATTGACGAAATCGGTCATCCCAAATTTTTCTCCGAGTTCCTTCCGCTTGGGATTGATATCAACACCAATTATTTTATCTGCTCCTGCAATACGCGCACCCTGAACAACATTCAATCCTATTCCACCCAAGCCAAACACCACGACGTTGTCGCCGGGCTGGACGTTGGCGGTGTTGATTACAGCTCCAATGCCAGTAGTGACGCCACAACCGATATAACAAACTTTATCAAACGGCGCATCTTCACGAATTTTGGCTAAAGCAATTTCCGGCAGCACCGTATGATTCGAAAACGTTGAGGTTCCCATATAATGAAACAGCTTCTGCTTGCCGATGGAAAAGCGGCTCGTTCCATCTGGCATAATTCCCTGACCCTGAGTTTCTCGGATGGCCTGACATAAATTAGTTTTCCCACTCGTGCAGTACTCGCACTGTCGACATTCAGGGGTGTAAAGCGGTATTACATGATCACCTTTTTTAAGACTGGTTACTCCTTCACCTACTTCCACCACAATTCCAGCACCTTCATGGCCGAGAATTGCCGGGAACAAGCCTTCCGGATCTGCACCCGATCTGGTGAATTCATCGGTATGACATATCCCGGTAGCTTTAATTTCCACCAGCACTTCGCCGGGTCTGGGGCCATCAAGCTGGACGGTTTCTATTTCCAGGGGCTTTCCCGCTTGATACGCTACTGCTGCTCTGGTATCCATTTATTTCTCCGTTGCTATTAAAGTTAGTTAGAGTGACGCACAAACAAAGACCCAAACTTAAGAGCCTGTGATGGTTGTTGGTTTTTTTTAAAATTACTTTAAGAACCTCGAACTTTACCATCCGGGATTTGGTTTTTCTATCGAAGAACCCATAAAACCCTGACCCCAGAATATTGACAAACTGGATAGATTTAGTGATGATGAGACAGCCTTAATAGAATAAAACCAAAAATTAATAAGAAGGGCGGAAGGCTCTGGTAAAGCCAAATTACCTGAAAAAGGTAAAACAGGAGGAGAACATGACTGCGAAAACTCGCAATAGCGATCGTAAAATAACGCTCTGTGAATCTACATTGCGACACCAAACTAGAGATGTCTATGGGCAGGTTCTGCCGGTGGGACGCTGGAAGTTAACCATCACTCACGCCGGCAAAGAGAGTCTTAAACTCGCCATCCGGGCAATGGACGACAACAACAATCAATGGTCACCTGTAAAGACAGATTCTGCGCCCTGCTTTCAGTCCAGAACAACCAAAATCGAAAGTAGTTTTTCTGTTAAGTCCGAAAGCGAAGTTAAGTTTATTATCTCAGCCGACACCGCGAAACAGGATATCAGCTACCGTTGCGACATCACCGAAATCAGCACAGTACAAAAAGCGCCATAAAATAATGGCGCAGCAATAAGCACTGCGCTAAATTTAGCCCTCAATCCAGTTTATTAAAGGCCGCCACTGTTCGATATCCTTCTCAGCCTGGTAGGGCGGCAGTTCGAATACGCCAAAACCACCTTCGGCAGCACGGATATAATTCTGGGTATCTCTTAAACTGGAAATCAGCGGAATATCGAGATTTTTCAAGAATTTCTGAAGATTGTTATAAATCAGGGTATTTTCACGAACTCTGTTTCCAACCAGGCCGATTTTCGCATTTAGCAAGATTTTTTCAGATGCTAATTCCTGTATAAAAAGCCCTGCAGCCCTGATATCTATAGGAGACGGCAATACCGGAATCAACGCAACATCGGAAAGTTTGAAAAGTTTCTGTAATTGCTGATTGGTGCATCTGGCCGGCGCATCCAACACCACTCTGCGCATAGATTTATCAATACCAACCCGTCCCCTGGAACCGTCAACACCTGCAATAGGGCCAAGATCAGAGGTGCGATTTTCAAGCCACTCCAGTGAAGATTTCTGCGGGTCGTAATCAATTAGAGCGACAGGAACATTCCACAGCGCATAATAACTCGCCAGATTAGTAGCAATGGTGGTTTTCCCACACCCGCCCTTGGGATTTATTACCAGTATTTTTTTCATGTGCTTCTCCCGGTCAATTTAAATACCGGACCCAAACGGCGCCCAGATATTTATAATAGCTTAAAACCACCGGTGAAGTCACTTCTGAATCACTTTGTTTGACCGCTTATACACCGGCCGAGAATCTGTTGTTTGAACTAACGTGATGCGTTGAATGACCCGGTTACATCGAATCCAGATTTTGCTGTGAGCACCTTGCAACTTCCTGATCCTGACACCGATCCCGCGGCTCGCCCCCCAGAGATCGAACCGGTAAGTATGGCGTCAGCAGAGCATTTAATGAGGTCCTTTTCCTCAACAACTCGAACCGAAAACCCAAACTTGTTTCCGTTCATAAAGCCGTCGATAACATTGTCACCATCAATGGTCAACTGGGCTGTCCCGTCGGCGCGAACCAACAACACAGCCGACTCGGTAGTGGAATTATCGACCTCGCTTCCTTTTGCGGTAATGGTAATGCTGCCAGTATAAGTTCCCGCATATTTCGAAGATGAAGAACCACCATCGCTAGATACGCCACTGCTACCGTTACCGCTGCTAACGGAACTTTTATCTCCACCACAGGAGGTGAGTAACAAAAACAACGCCATCATAAAGACAGAAAAAAACTTGCGCCTGATTTTTGTCATTAATAGTCTCCGATTAAAAATCAATTACTCAAAAAAACGAATTGCGGATTGTAAATACCAGATTCAACATGAACTACTCCCCCTGAATTTCGATCACCGGCTCCTCATCAAATAATGATTCGGATTCAACTTCCTCAAGCTGATTTTCAGCTTCATCAAAAACATTAGTTAACTCATCAAGCTGAGAGTCCGTTAGTTCCCCCTCATTAACATATTCATCACTGGACTCATTCAGGTTTGCTGTGTCGCTGTTTTCTGCCAGCAGATACCCCTTATCTAAAAGCGCTTCGGTCAGTGCCGATTTACTGTAACCGTCTATGATCTTATCTCCAATAATAACCGTAGGGGCCTGTAATTTTCCCGACTGCTCCTGAAGCTCCTGCTGCATGGAAATATTATTCTGAATGTCTTTTTCCGTATAGGGAACCCGGTTGTTATCCAGCAATAGCCGGATAAGATCGCAGGCATCACAATCAGCAATCGAATAGAACGAAATCGGATTAGCTGCAGCAATTTCGTCAATGTTTGAGACATCTTCGCCGTCTTCATCTTTAACTGGAGGAGCCTCCGGATCGGTATAAACCTGTTCTTCGTAGTTGACATCCGAAGGTGGTGGTGAGTCCTGATAGGTAACGTTCCCATTTTCATCCACCCACTTGTAAAGGCTTTGAGCAGACACGTTCCTGGCAAGCATCACGCTAAACATCAAAACAAAAATCAGTCCCAAAACTATTTTTACCATCGATGCAGATGCATCTCTAGTAATTACCTGATTGCCTCTTACTAACAAAATCATCTATTACCCGCCATTGTGATTTTTCCGGAAATTATACGCCATTTAGAGCCACTTCGCCTGAATTGGGCGTTTAATCCAGTCCTGAATGCCTCAAAAGCGCATCCACTTCGGGTGGCCTGCCCCTAAAATCAACAAAAAGATCCATCGGCTCACGGGAACCTCCTTGTTCAAGGATGCAAGATAGAAAA
>JAIBDK010000342.1 GCA_024679435.1 Gammaproteobacteria bacterium
GTAAACCGGGGCAAACACGGTATTTTTACCCCCGATCATCACGCTTCGTTGAGGATTTCGGGCCTTTTGTTCAAACAGCGACGGCGCGGATGCCTGAATTATCTGGCGACACATTCCCCGAGGGAAACGAACCCGTTCTCCATCGATATCCGCGCCGGCTTCCTTGAACATTTCCAAGGCCGGCGGGTAACGAAAGTCGATGCCGATTTCTTCCAGAATAGTGTCTGCGTTGTTTTCAACCAGCGTTAGTCCTTCATCATCAAGCAATTCGTAATCTGGAATCTTGCGGGTAATGTAAGGGACAATGGTCGGCACTGCGGCGCTATTGCTATCCTGTCGGCCTCTGCGGCCACCTCTTTTTTTGGGTCGATCAGACATGGTATAAAGTTATCGGTCAGGCTAAACCTGTTATGAGAAAAGGGTATGCGCGGAGTATGGGACGATGTTCCGGTTTTCGCAGGTCGTTACGCGACTAGCCCATAACCGATTGCGCCACGCGTTAGCGGTGTATAATATCGGACAATCTGGCGTCCGCATAAATCCATATGGTTGAAAGTTCCGGTTCTGCAGTCCCTATCAGGTATGGCTTTTTGCTTATGCCCGAGTATTCCATGATGGCGTTCACCGCTGCTGTTGATCAGATGCGCATGGCTAATCGGCTTTCCGGCAAGCAGTTGTATCAATGGGTAATACTTTCCGAAACCGCCGAGCCGGTATATGCGAGCACCGAAATGAGTGTTTCTTCGATTGAAATGAAGCAAAGCGGAAAACTCGATGCCGTATTTGTTTGTGGAGGCACCAATATTGAAACCAAAGTCAGCAAGCCCGTCACCGCATGGCTAAGAGAAAAGGCAAAATCTCGTGTCCCTATCGGCGCAATTTGCACCGGCACTTATATTCTTGCCGATGCCGGGTTGTTAAAAGAGTATCGTTGCACCATTCACTGGGAGAATATGATCGGCTTGCGGGAGAAGTTTCCAGAATTGATCATTAGTCCCGATGTGTTTGAGGTGGATCGCGATCGGTATACTTGCGCCGGCGGCAGCGCGGTCATGGATATGATGGTTTTTCTGATTGCCCAAAAGCAGGGATGGGATCTGGCAACGGAGATCGCTGAGGAATTCCTGGTTGAGAGAATCCGGGGCCGTAATGACCGTCAGAGATTGCCGTTGAGATTACAACTCGGCGCTAGTCAACCGAAGCTTGCTGAAGCGGTTGCGTATATGGAAGCCAATATTGAAGAGCTCATCAGTCTTGATGAAATCGCGAGCCATGTGGGTTTGTCACGACGTCAGCTGGAACGCTTGTTTCAAAAGTACCTGCATTGTGTCCCAACTCGCTATTATATGCGTCTCCGACTAATGCACGCCCGGCAACTGTTGTTGCAGACCAGCATGCCTATTGTGGACATCGCGTTTGCCAGTGGTTTTGTATCAACTCCACATTTTAGTAAGTGCTATCGTGAGTATTTTGGCATCCCCCCCAGAGATGAAAGGAAAGCACATCGACTGTTAAACTGATAATCAACGGCCCCTGTTTTCCTGTGATAATTGGGCGGTGCCTGCAAAATACCTCATCAATCGCTAAGCAGGGTTATGAGAGAATACATTTCAATCCTGGAAGATAAATTTCGTTACTGTGTCTCAATCTACTCCTAAAACCGGCAGCGCTTCGCTTTACAAGC
The DNA here is from genome assembly GCA_024679435.1 of Gammaproteobacteria bacterium. GTDB lineage: Bacteria > Pseudomonadota > Gammaproteobacteria > Arenicellales > Poriferihabitantaceae > JAIBDK01. The sequence goes on from JAIBDK010000342.1 coordinate 1,685, forward strand.
GGCTGTTTATGCATGTGTTGCCGTACAAGGGCGTATTTATTGCGGCGCTGCTGGGGATGTTGCTGGTGGCCGCGGGTGACACCGGCTTTGCCTGGATATTGCAGCCGCTGATGGATAAGGGTTTTGTGCAAAGAGATCAGGCCTATATAGCTTTTATTCCTTTTCTGCTGGTTGGAATAGCGATGGTTCGCGCGATGGGTGATTTTATTGATGGTTATTGCATAAACTGGGTTTCAAGAAAAGTGATTCAGGATCTGCGACAGAAAATGTTTGATCGGTTGATTTACGCACCAACCGAGTTTTTTGATCATGAATCCAGTGGCGCATTAGTGTCTCGATTAACTTACGATGTTGAGCAGGTAGCCCGCGCCAGTGGGGGGGCGTTTCGGATTCTATTTCGGGATATGTTGAAAACGATTTTTCTGATGTCGTTGATGTTCTATCTGAGCTGGAAGCTGTCCCTGATTTTTATATTGATTATTCCTGTTGCATTTTTTGTTTTTAAATTGACCAGCGGCCGGTTTCGTAAAATCAGTTCAAGAATTCAGGAAAGTGTGGGGGATATAACTCATATCGCGAAGCAGGCTTTTCAGGGACATAGACTGGTTAAAATTTTCAACGCATATGGTCATGAGAAACAAACGTTTTTTGTCGCAAACAACCGAAATCGTCAGCAGTCCATGAAAAAAGCGGCAATTCTGGCGGGCAGTGTTCCGCTAGTTGTTTTTATTATGGGGGTTGGCGTTGCCGTAGTGATCTGGTTGGCGCTGATTTTGGGGATTAAGCCGGGGGTTTTTACTTCCTATCTGGTGTCCATGACTATGATCGTTCGGCCGGTTAAAAACCTGTCTAAGGTAAACGAAGTTATTCAGACCGGGATGGCCGGTGCAGAGTCCATATTTAAAACTATCGACCTTGAGATAGAAAAAGACAAGGGCGGGATTGTTTTGGATGATGTGTCAGGAAATGTCTGCTTTGAGAACGTTTCATTTCATTATTCTGACGATGAAACCATCATTCTCAATAACATCAGCTTTACAATGCAGGCCGGATCCACCGTGGCACTTGTGGGGCCGTCTGGAAGTGGCAAGTCCACCATTGCATCGATGTTGATGCGCTTTTACAGCCCGACATCTGGAAACGTTACCATTGATGGCCATGGGCTCGAGGAAATCAGCCTCAAGAATCTCAGAGATAACGCGGCAATTGTCAGTCAGGAAATAATTTTGTTTGACGATACTGTTCGTAACAATATTACCTATGGAGAAGAGGGCGATGTCGATGAAAGCAAGCTTCAAGCGGCAGCCGATGCTGCTCGCGTAGCCGAGTTTGTTGATACCTTTGTAGACGGAATGGAAACTCAGGTTGGTGAGGCAGGTGCCAGGTTATCCGGCGGGCAACGTCAACGAATTGCCATCGCCCGGGCGCTGTATAAGGATGCCCCGATATTGATCCTTGACGAAGCAACTTCTTCACTGGATTCCCAGTCGGAGCAGCATATTCAGCACGCTATTGATCGGTTAATCCAGAATCGGACTACGCTGGTCATTGCCCACCGATTAAGTACGATTGAAAACGCCGATATGATTCTGGTGCTGGATAATGGTGAAATTGTAGAAAGAGGGACTCATCAACAGCTTCTTGCTGTCCGGGGCCACTATTATCATCTCTA
>JAIBDK010000168.1 GCA_024679435.1 Gammaproteobacteria bacterium
CTGCCATCGTGGGAAAACATTATCTCAACATGATCGTTGGCCAGCGCAACCTTTCTAATGACGCTGTCACAGTGATTAAATTCAGTTTTCTCGGTACGCAAAAACTTTCTTCTTGCCGGAGTGTTGTAAAACAAATCCTGAACTTCAACCATAGTCCCGACATCCCAAGCCACTGGTTTCGGCGCCCCCATTTCCCTGCCCCCCTGCACTGAATACTCATACCCACTGTCCTGGGATTCACAGACGGATTTGAGAGTCAGTCGGGATACCGCCCCAATACTCGGCAACGCTTCACCACGAAAGCCAAGAGTTTGCATGGTAAACAGATCTTCCGCCTTAACCAGTTTACTGGTGGCATGTCGGGAAAGCGCGAGTGGCAGCTGCTCAGCGGGTATACCGTGGCCGTTATCCCTTACCATTACCCGCTTTAGCCCGCCCTTATCTATCTGAATGTCTATCTTGACCGAACCCGCATCGACGCTATTTTCCAGCAGCTCTTTGAGTAATGAGGCCGGCCTTTCAATGACTTCACCAGCGGCAATCTGATTTATAAGATTATCATCCAGTTGACGAATTTCTTTACGGGTGCTTTTTTTCATGCTTTCTGATCGATCAGTCGGCATAGATACTGCCACTTTTATTGAGATACCTTCGAATGCCAATAACTACCGCATTGGCAACCCTGTCTTGGTGGGAAGAACTTTTTAATAGCTTTTCTTCAGTCGGATTAGTAATGTAAGCCGTTTCGATCAGTATAGATGGAATATCCGGAGATTTTAAAACAGCAAAGCCAGCCTGCTCGACACGTTTGCTGTGAACCCTGCCGATTTTCTTCAACTCCGAAAGCACTTCTCTGCCGAAACTGATACTTTCACTCACTGTCTTGGTCATCGATAAATCCAGCAGCACTTCTGCCAGCAGGTTATCCTTGTCCGCCAGAGAAACTCCACCCACCAAATCCGAAGAGTTTTCCTTGTTTGCCAACCAGCGTGCAGTTTCACTGGAAGCCCCGCGCTGAGATAACGCATACACCGACGCTCCTCTTGCATTTTTATTCTTGAAAGCATCCGCATGTATAGAAACAAAAATGTCAGCTTGTTTTTCCCGGGCTATCCGTGTGCGTTTACGTAAACCAATATAGTAGTCGCCACCCCGAGTCAGATCGGCTCTCAAACCGGGCTCGCGATCAATTTTTTTCTTGAGTCTTTTCGCTATGGCAAGAACCACATCTTTTTCTCTTGCCGTTTTACCCAGGGCTCCCGGATCTTCACCTCCATGCCCGGGATCGATTAGCACAAGCAAATCTCCGGTACGTTTTTTGGGTTTTGAGGGTTGGCTAGATGGTGCAGGCTGACCCAACTTATCAGCGTCTACCACGGTATCGCGATGATAGTAATCGACCACCAGACGGTATTGGTAATTATCCACAGGCTTCAACATCTGAATAAAATATCTCACCGGTTTCTGCACTTCAAAGACCAGTCTGAGCGTATTACTTTCGGGTCGTCCAGATCGAATTCGGGCAATAAACTGGCCAGTGCTGCCCTGTCTGGGAATCCCTGCTTTTAAGCCAGTCTGAGGCAAATCTATAACTACTCGGTCGGGATTGCTCAAGGTAAATACTTTGAAATTCGCCCCCCTGTCCATGTCAAAGACAAATCGTGTTCGATCCGGCGCATGCCACATGCGGATATCCTTGATGTCCGCCGCCTGAGCAAGCCCCAAGGGCGCGATCCAAATAATCAGCCAGACCGCGAAACAGCCCAGAAAGCGCAAATAAACACCCGTGTTACTCAACTAGCACCCCCTGGGCCAGGTCTGTTCCAGAGATATTTACGGTTCGGCCTTCATCCTGATAGCTTATCTCGATCAAGTGATCAGCAGCCGGTAACACACCCTGCCCTTTATCAGGCCACTCTACCAGAATCACCGATTGCTCTCCGCCCATATCCCGTATACCCAGAAACTCAAGCTCTTCCGGAGATTCCAACCGATACAAATCAAAATGATAGACATTAAAGTCAGCATGTTCATAGGATTCGACAAGCGTATAAGTGGGGCTGGTTACATTTCCGGAATATCCAAGTCCCTGAATAATGCCTTTAACCAGAGTCGTTTTCCCTGCACCCAGATCACCAACAAGATACACAATATCGCCACCCTTTAATTGAGTGGAAAAAGACGCTCCTAAATCCAGCATCGCTTGTTCATCAGGTACAAAAGTTGAAAACATTACTCTCGAAGATCTCAGTAGCAGCGATGGATACTTTAAACGCCCCGACAACAGGTCAATTTGAATAGAATTAGTGCCTGATAATACCACGCTAAAAGGCCCAACGTCAGACCAAGAGAAGTCGACCCTTATCGTCAGGACATTTGTTTTAAACAATCAAAAACAGTCTGTGAATCAGTCGCTTATCTGTGCCAGCATTTCCGGTAAAATGGAGATCACATCGCTCGCTATAAGGCTGGGAGGGTGCATGCCGGTCGCTACTCGATCCCCTGCCGCCGAGTGAAGCCAGACGCCTGTTTTCGAGGCATCCAGCAAACTCAACCCCGAACCCAGCAACGAACCAATCACACCGGATAACACGTCTCCCATCCCGGCAGTAGACATGCCGCTGTTACCCCGATCACACAACCAGATAGTATCTCCCCCGTCAAATACTAAAGTACCGGCTCCTTTTAAGACACAGACGCCACCATAAATCTCATGGATTCGATGAATAGCAGTAATTCGATCTTGCTGAATTTTCGCTGTACTGCACCCAAGCAACCTAGCCGCCTCACCCGGGTGGGGTGTCAACACCCAGTTAGGGTTTTTAAAGGGAGTATCCGACAACAGATTGAGACCGTCAGCATCCACCACCATCGGCTTTTCCTGGGCCAGGATGAACTGAAACATCGATCGACTCCAGTCAGACTGTCCAAGACCGGGACCGATGACAATCACATCACAACGATTAAGAAGGTTTTGCGCGGCTTGAGAGGCTTCTCCGATATGCCTATAACCGGCGCTCATCAATTCAGGACAATTGAGGGCTGGTTGATCAATATGTCGCTCGGTACTCAGAACGGTTACTAATCCGCTCCCACACCGCAAAGCGGCCTTTCCACTTAACAAGGTCGCCCCTAAAAGTCCGTTTTCACCACCGGAGATTATTACATTGCCAAAATTTCCCTTATGCGTATCCCGGTTTCTTCCAGTCAAAGTAACCGGAGAAATAATTTGCGCCCGGGGTTTCACTCTCTCCAGAATAACATCAGGCAATTCAAGCGACTCAAAGATTAGATTTCCACAGCGGTCCTTGCCGTTTCCCGTATAACAACCCAGCTTCCGTCCGATATAGGTAACCGCAGTTTGAGCACTAATGCAAGGTCTGTATGCACGACCGTTATCACTATTCAAACCTGAAGGGACATCCAGCGCCAACACCTGACAAGAAGATTTATTTGTCAATTCAATAAGCCAGGCGATGCTCCCCCGGGGAGCACGATCAAGTCCGGTTCCAAGCAAACCATCCACCACCAACGCTGCCTCGGAGATCCGTCTTGCTATTTCCCGGTCAACGCCTTCAGCAACCCGGTCCGAATGATCTAACGGATCACTGTCGTGAACAGCGCCCGAAACGATTGAATGATAATCACATTCAATTATTTTTCCACCTCTGCCCAAATACTTCGAGCACATCTCCAATGCGTCTTTTGTGGCAGGAACGGCGGAACGAATGACAGTCACGTCAAAACCAAGACGAAGCGCACAATCCGCAACCACATACCCATCTCCACCATTATTTCCAGGTCCGCACAACACAACGATGGGTCCGGCTTCACTGTACTGCTGCGTAATAGCGACAAAAGCCCGCTCCCCCGCCCGCTGCATTAAAGCACTGCCCGAATAACCAAACTCTTCGATGGCAACCCGGTCAAGCTCACGAGTTTGAGATGCGGTATATAAACTCAGCTCAGTCATCATCAGTCAATCCCGTTCTCATCACGACGAACCTCCTCTACAGTATCCATATATCCTCTCATGATAGACGACTCGTAGACGACTCCAACAAGCCTGTTTTTTAGATCATTCACATTGCTATTCGTTTCTCCAAGCCGATCAAAGCGGCCCGTATCACTTTGATGGGAATTAACAACCGAAACCACCGGAACGCTCTCTCCAACAAAGGACTGAACTTGTTCCATTGCCGACCAAATTGATAAATCGCAATAAAAAACCAGCCCTGTGTCAGACATATGGTCAACACAAAAATCATCTCCAGAAATAGCTTGTTGTTCAAGTTCCAGCAGTTTAGATATAGACAAAGCCCCTAAAAGATTTCCAGAGCTGCCGACAACATATCCAACACTTTTACCCGATTCGATAAGAAGAGCCTTCAATTTCGTCAGTGCGGTAACGTCAGAAACGGAAACAAAGTCATGTGACAGACAACTGGATATATTCCGACTGCTCAGTATTGCTTTGTCTCGCCCCATCCCAAGATCAAAACCCTGATCTTTAAGCTGAATATCAAAAATAGAGCGGCCCATTACCTGATAACCTACCAAGTTTGCAAACACCACACTAATCATAGCAGCCACCGCAAGATCATAATTTCGAGCCAGTTCAAAAACAATCAGGATACTGGTTAATGGCGCGCCGATAACAGGACTGACCACAGCCACCATTCCGCAGACAATATAAGGGGTTGCTGAAGAAAACATCCCGCCTAAAAAGGGTTCCGCTATGTTTCCGATGATCGCACCAAACATTATTCCGATAAACAGTGAGGGACCGAAAATCCCACCCGCCATTCCGAATCCCAGACACAATGCTGTGGCAAACAGCTTAAACATTAAGACAGTAATCAACCTCTCCGTTTGCATTCCGTCGCCAATTAACACGTCACGCATTATCGACTCCCCCATGCCGAGAATCTCAGGAATCCAGATCGATATTACACCGATACAAGCACCTGCGACCGCAGGTTTCAAAACGGGCGTAAAAGGTAATTTCAATGAAACCCCTTCCGCATATATCGTCGCCTTAACCAGGACGGTAGCGACATAAGCACCAGCAATTCCAATTATAATAAACACCAGAAACTCCGGCGAATTCAAATGCTCCAGCTCCAGTGTCAAAAATATAGGGGGTCGATCAACAATATAATTTGCAAAGATATATCCGATCACAGCAGATACGGTAATCGGTGCAAAAGAACGCAGCGAATAGTGCCTTAGAATGACCTCATGGGCAAAAACCAATCCAGCAATAGGAGCGTTAAAAGCCGTTGAAATAGCCGCTGCAACACCACAACCAAGCGCCATCGCAGGCGTAAAACCTGTCGATCCAGTCAGTTTTCTAACCGCGAGCCCGATGGCTGAACCAAAATGCGCTAACGGCCCATATTGACCAACCGATGCACCACTACCCAAAGCAATTATCGCAGCAGCCGCGGTAGCCAAACTATTTTTGAACGGGGTTGTAAACTGCATACCCTGAGCCGAGCGAATAGTATCCACCAGCGTTAATGGTTTATTGTCCGTGCCCCGTCGACACAACAAACCCACCAGCAAACCACCCAATGCCGGGATCAGCACCCATGCCATCAAAACCAAAGGTGTTTCTTCAACTTCCATCCGGCTCAGACTGCTCGACCACAGTAGCTCATTAC
>JAIBDK010000381.1 GCA_024679435.1 Gammaproteobacteria bacterium
GGAAAGACTCTTTTCTCGTCGTTTACTTTGATCCGATAACGGAATTTATCCGATCATTGCTCCCCGCAGATATCGCAGACTATGTTAAACCCGCACTGGTCTAATCCAGGAGAAAACTAAAGTATGTGCGGACTCGTTGGAATTCTTGGAAATAATCCCGTTAATCAGGCGCTGTATGACGGTTTAACTGTGGTTCAACATCGTGGTCAGGATTCCGCCGGCATTATGACCAGCGATGGGGATCGGGTATTTTTACGCAAGGATAACGGATTAGTCCGAGATGTATTTCACACCCGCCATATGGTGCAACTTTCCGGAAACATGGGATTAGGGCATGTGCGCTACCCCACAGCAGGCAGCGATTCGCGAGCAGAGGCTCAACCCTTTTATGTCAATTCGCCCTTTGGTATTGCGCTTGGCCATAACGGTAACCTAACCAATGCGGATCAACTAAGAGATGAACTCTTCAAACAGGATTTACGTCAGTTAAACACATCTTCGGATTCGGAAATTCTACTAAATATTTTTGCTCATGAACTTCGTGAGGCGATCGGCGAATCGAAACTAAGGGCGACGCCGGAAGATGTCTTTAATGCCGTTTCGGGAGTATTTAGGCGATGCAAAGGGGCTTATGCAGTTATCGCAATGGTAGTCGGTGTTGGGATCGTCGCTTTTCGTGACCCTTGCGGTATTCGACCGTTGGTATATGGCACCCAGGAAACCAATACCGGAACATCCCACCTGTTTGCCTCAGAAAGTGTTGCAATGGACGTCATTGGCTACAACCTTGTAAGGGATATTAATCCTGGCGAGGCCATGCTCATTGACATGAATGGGAATGTGCATGCCTACCAATGTGTGAGTGATACGATAACCAGCCCGTGTATTTTTGAATACGTCTATCTGGCTCGGCCCGACTCCATTCTGGATAACATTCCGGTCTATCAAACCCGGATTAATATGGGTCGACGTCTTGGAGAGAGATTAAAGGAAAACTGGCCCGACCATGATATTGACACCGTTATTCCGGTTCCAGATACCAGTCGCACTTCTGCTTTGGAAATGGCTAAAGCCCTGAAACTGCCGTACAGAGAGGGATTCATTAAGAATCGATATATTGGCCGAACATTTATAATGCCTGGTCAGGCCGAACGAAAAAAATCTGTTCGACAGAAACTGAATGCAATTTCTTCAGAATTTAGTGGTAAAAATGTGTTGTTGGTGGATGATTCCATAGTGCGAGGCACAACATCCCAAAAAATAATTGAACTTGCCCGTGAGGCCGGGGCTAAAAAGGTTTATTTTGCCTCCGCTGCGCCTCCCGTTCGCTATCCTAATGTCTACGGTATTGACATGCCTTCATCAGATGAACTGGTTGCGAGTGGGCGGACTATTGACGAAATATGTGAAATTCTGGGTGCTGACAAACTGATTTATCAGGAGCTCGATGATCTGGTGGAATCCGTCAGAGAATGTAATTCAGAAATCAACAGCTTTGATACATCCTGTTTTGACGGTCAGTACGTGACCGGTGACATAACGATTGACTATCTTGAATTTGTTAACAATAAGCGAAACGACAAAGCTAAATCGGAATCTAAAAATGAGCTTGATTTGTCGGAAGTTACCGACGTGCAGGAAAAAACTGCTTAACAGAAATGCTCTGCTTTGCGTTGCCCAATTCTGCGGTTCCTATCAAAATTTTTAAGTTTTAACCGTTAGACTTAATTTCTCAGGCTGAAGCTTCCGTTTTCATAAATCAGCATACTTTTCTGGGTATACCAGTCACCCAATACGTATCTGCGTGCAGGTTTTCCGTTAAGGTCAAAATCATGCACCGCAGGCCGATGGGTGTGGCCATGAATCAGGGTCTGAACATTCAGTTCCCGCATAACATTCTCCAGATGAGCCTGATTAACGTCCATTATCTCCATTGGCTTGAACTGTTTGTTTCGCTCGCTTTTTTGGCGCATTTCCATCGCCGTACTAATCCTTTCCTCTACGGGCTTGTTCAAAAAAGCAATTTTCCATTTTGAAGTTACCATCTGGGCACGTTTTTCCTGATGTTCTATATCATCCGTACAAAACGAATCCCCATGAGATAGTAAAATCCGGATCCCATCCAGCGTAATAATCGTGGGGTCCGGGAGAATCTTACAGCCGGTTTGTTTTTCAAAATCCTCACCAATCAGAAAATCACGGTTTCCGTGTATAAAGAAAAGCTCAATACCGGAATCTGCCACTTCGCGTAGAATATTCTGAATATTCTCCTGACCAAGCGGCCCTGCACCATCGTCTCCTACCCAAACCTCAAAAAGGTCACCCAAAATGTAAATCTGAGTGAATATTCCTTTCGCTTTTTCCATAAACTGACGAAACCAGTCGCCGGAATCCGGATGCTCCGGGGTAAGATGTAAATCAGATATAAAGGCGATGGCCACGATTAGTCCTGAACAAAATTATTTAATAAAACCCGGAGAAGAAATGGATTGGTGAAGCAGGATAATATAACATCACCCGCCATAACTAAACCGGCAAAGCGCTGCCAAAAACACGGACATTGATGCCAAATTCAGACTCCATTATATGAAGATCAGTTTATATGACAGCTATTCTCGCAGTATTCGCGAGTTTAAACCCCTTGATGGTAATGAAGTCCGCATGTATGCCTGTGGGCCCACAGTCTATGATTACGCCCATATAGGGAATCTCAGAACTTACATCTTTGAGGATATCCTCAAACGCACTCTGGAATTTTACGGATACAAGGTCAAACATGTTGTCAACATAACCGACGTAGGTCATCTGACGTCTGACGCAGATACTGGAGAAGACAAAATTGAAAAAGGTTCTCGGAGAACCGGTAAGACAGCGTGGGAAATTGCAGCGCTATATACCGAGGCTTTTAAGAAGGATTTACACGAACTCAATATTAAGGAACCCGATATCTGGTGTCGAGCTACGGATCATATTTCAGAACAAATTACTGATATTCAGAAAATTGAA
>JAIBDK010000350.1 GCA_024679435.1 Gammaproteobacteria bacterium
CTTCAGAAAGCCGCTATCAGGAATTATTTCAACAGGTTCCCGTTGGGATAATGGAAGAGGATTATTCTCCCATTAAACGATTCATCGACAGCATGAGTTTTAAAGACAGCTCTGAAATTTGGGAATATTGCACGCATCATCCGCACGAATTCCTCAACGCCATTTTGGAATGTCAAACGCTAAACGTAAATCCGGCGGCCATACATGCATATGGAGCAAACTCGGAAGAAGAGTTTATGAATGATCATAAGGATTTTGAAAACTGGATGTCTTATGACTGGGTCGCTTTTTACTTACATGAAATAGAGGCGTTATTCGATAACAATCTTCCTTTTCACAGAGAATTTCAGGATACCGCGGTGGATGGCCAGGAAATCACTATCCGCAATGTTACATTTTTTAACAAGGGATACGAGAATAACTGGTCTCGGGTTACGAGCATTATCGAAAACGTGACCGACAGAAAAATGATGGAGGCTCAGCTTCACCAATCACAGAAAATGGAAACTCTGGGACAGTTAACAGAAAGCCTCGCCCATGATGTAAATAATATTCTGGCCATTATTTCCGGACAAGCCGAAAAGTTGAACAGCAAGGACGATGAAAACCGACAGGTCATTAAAGAGATTCTAGAGGCGGTCAGCGCCGGGTCAGGACTGGTTAAGCAACTGCTGTCTTTTTCCAGCAAACAACAACCGGAATCTCTGGTTCTGGATATATCCGACATTACCGAAAACCTGATAGCAATGCTCGATAAAACGCTTCCCGAGTCCATTACTATGGAAACAACCATCAAGCCTGATTTATGGCTGATAGAAACAGAACCGGCACGCCTGGAAAACATTGTCCTTAATCTGGTCCTCAATTCCCGGGATGCCATGCCAGGGGGTGGGAAAATTATTATTGGACTTTCAAATGAAACTATTTCAAAGTCGTTTGTTAATCACGGACGCCAAATTAAAACCGGAGACTATGTAGTTATCTCCGTCATTGATACCGGAGTGGGCATGACCAGTGGCCAAATGCGTAATGCTTTAGACCCGCTCCATTCCACAAAATCCCAGCAATATTCAAGCGGATTGGGATTAAGTTCTGTTTTCCAGTTTGCCAGCCAGAACCAGGGTCAGGTTGCTATATTCAGTGCCCCCGGGAGTGGCACAGAAGTCAGACTATTCATTCCAAAATCCAGTCACGACGCTGGCGTGCTGTTTGAGCACTATAGTGAATATCTGCCGCAAGGAAAAGGTGAGACCATCCTTTTGGTAGAAGACGAAAGGATATTGGCTCGATTAATTGCGACTATGCTGGATGACCTCGGCTACTCCATATTAATTGCCCGTGACGGTCTGGAAGCATTGGACATTTTGAGCAAAACCTTTTCTATAAGTCTGATCCTTACCAATATGCAACTGCCGGGAGGGCTTTCAGGAATTGAGATATCAAAAACAGCACAATCATTGCACCCCGATATCAAGATCCAATTCATGTCCGGATATACGGGAGACATCAATCTGGATCGGGCAGAGATTGAGAAATGCGGCCCGTTACTGAACAAACCTTGTAGGAAAGCCGAGCTGGCCCAAAGGGTCAGTCGAATTCTTCATGGTTAATATTTCCGGATCGGAGTTCTAACTGCTCATCCAGAAATAAGTTCTGAGCAACCTCTGACGATCAAAATTGGCCAGGCTAAACCAAGCTAAAGTTGACTAATCTCCTTGGCAACTCTTTCCCCAGATAATATTGCACCATTCATGTAGGACCAATATTCAGGATCACAGGCTTCGCCGGCAAAGAAAATATTACCCTGGGTCTCCCATTGCGCTCCCCACCAGCTTGTCATCGTTCCGATAACCGGAGAGACGAACGCCCCTTTAGTCAATGGATGATCCCACCAGTTTGAAACCACCGCATTGCCGGTATATTTTGATGAAATACCGGGCCAGATAGCTTCCCAATCCGACAGAATTCGACTGACATCAGCGCTACTGGCCACACCCAGATAATCCCGCCCCTTTAGCTTTCGTCCCCGCGCACCGCCCGTATAATTCGACAACACTTTCATCGTAGAAGGATTGCCCGGCTCAGACTCCCAGGAATTAATAAAGCCATCAGGCTCAGAATACGCCCTGCCATTAGAATGGATATACTCACCTTGAATATTTAACGCCATATCCCAATGTCTATCGGTAAATTCCATCTGAACCTTGCCGTTATCTGACTGGACCATCTGTTGTATGGAATCATTTTTCTCATCCGTAAAACCCCCTGCTCCGGTAATTCGTGAATCGATATCCAGCTCCCGGATTAATCCATATGGCAGAGCGAGCACCAATGCCTCAATTTTCTCAATGCTGTGACCATCCTCAAATTCCAAATCGTACGGACCACCGAAATCGCCCCGAATTGCCACCAGTTTTCTTCCCGTTTCTATGGCATCGGAACGGTAACTCAGAATATCAGTTTCCATCCCTGTAATAATCTTGTCATTTCCACCAACAACATGCAAACGTTCATCCGTTCCGGCCAGCGGCAGGCCTCCCGATCCTCGATTATTGTAACCCATGATGTAAATCAGATTTAAGGCCGAATTCTCTTCCAGAATACCGTATTCGGAGACCAGATCTGTCATCAATAACTTGTGAACCCAGTGACTCGAACCATAGCCCACAGCTTCAAGCCATTGACTTGCAGACATCCAGTCATAGTCCTTGTGAGCCTGAGTGTGATCGGTGCTATAAAGTGGTTGCCACGGCGCCGCCATCAACGCGTCTTTTAAAGATTGATACAGCCCTTCAACCCACTCATCCATCAGATTGTCTTCGCTGTAAAGCTGCCCATTAATGGCGTAAACCTCCTCATCACCCACCGACAGCTTATTCTGATCTTCCAGTTCCAGATTTAACTGATGCGCCAAATTCCTAAGTGCCGTATGTTCCGTAGAAATAAATTCGCCACCCCATTCAATATTACGCCCAATTGAGAAATCTGATTCCCGGTCTGAGTAGATACGCCCACCCAGTCGACTTCTTGCCTCATACAGCGTTGATGGAATTCCATACTGAGTCAGTCTATGAGCCGTTCGCATACCACCCGCCCCAGCGCCGATTATTGCCACCTTTGGAGCAGATCCTTTATTAGGACCTGCAAATAGTGTTTCGCCTGGCATACCCAGACCGGCACCTAAACCAACGATACCCGCTGATTTGAGAAAGTTTCGTCGATCCGCATTCTCAAGATTGTTGGCACGGAGTTTTGTTCTTAAGCCCTGATCCATTTCAAGAACTTCTC
>JAIBDK010000300.1 GCA_024679435.1 Gammaproteobacteria bacterium
AGTATCTATCCTACATCAATCAATCCGGTGACAAACGGTTTCTTGCGCTGTCATACGGAATCAAATGGGGCGCTTTTGTTCTGTCTATTGGAATATATTATATTTTGGTGGAACGCCAACTCAATTCCGGCCCTCAAGAAGAAAGAAACACCATTAAACATCCACAGATCAATGAACAAAAAGGTGACGGGTTCGACTTTTTGCGGCGCAAAAAAACGCTGGAATCAGAATCTGAAAAGGCACTCATAAAGCCATCAGGAAAGTAATACGGCCCATTAACGCTGCCGAATTTTGTTAAATTTCGTCAAACAGCGAAACCAGAATGGGGCAGCTCTCGGCAGTTTGACCAGAACCATCACAATGGGACGATATTTGACTGAGACTCTTTTTAAGCTTTGTCAGATCACGAATCTTTTTTGTTACTTCCTGGATGTGCTGTTCAGTCAACTGTTTTACCTCGGCCCGGGTGTGCAGAGCACGCTCCCCGGACAATTCGAGAAAACTTCTAATTCGAGCTGTTGAAAACCCGAGGTCTTTCGCTCGTTGTATAAATTTCAGCGACTTCACATGCTCTTCGTTATAAATACGATAACCGGATGGAGATCTTTGAGGCTCCTTCAGTAAACCTGTTGTTTCATAGTATCGAATGGTTTCAGCGTTGCATCCGGTTAATTTGGACAACTTTCCTCGGGTTAACATAGACTCATATCTTAATCACTACTGTTGATTGCGCTGCATCCAGGCCTGGTAAACCTCTTCCGGCCATAATGAACTTATGTACATGATAATAGAAAATATTTGATCATCAGACAACCTGCCCCCCCATGGTGGCATCGAGCCCCCGATCTGCAGCGTACCGTTTCGTATGGTCCGACCTAACGCACCTATGGAATGATGCCAGGTATGAGCGGTTCCATTCAGAGGTGGCGGTGGATATTTACCACTGGCATCCGGTTTGTGCCATTCCTTAACGGCACCCTGAGCCTTATCACCGTGACAAACTGCGCAGTTTTCTGCAAACAAAGCCTGGCCCTGATCGATCACAACCTGATCGTTAAATCGAACACTTTGAGCCATACCAGGAACAGCAAAAGCCACTCCGCACAAAACAAAGCCAACATATTTAACCAGAATACGCTTCAATGATCTGACTCTTCCTATTTCTTTAGCTTCCAATAATTGTAAGGCCATGGCACACGAAACCCGGCAGCCAACATAATTGGGATTCCCACCAGTTCAACAAAGTTCCGCCCGGGACAATCCGGTGATGATTGCCAGCAACAAAATGCCAATCGTCGCCCATAGAATTCCAGCAATCTGAAAAATTACGATGGTGCCAAAATTTCCGATAGAGCAACTAACTGGGCACCAATTAGTATTTCTGGCTTTCCTCCTTCAAGTATACCGACAATTCGGTGCTGGTGAAAAACAGAACTGCTCTGCACGTACGGTCATGCTGAACACCTTGGGTTGTGGCTCCATTCTAGTCCCTGTATTGAATACAAGGTCAACACGCTGTCTCGTAAAATTTTCCTGCAAAGCAACCCTTGGCTGGTTCCTCCAAGTCGTTGAAAAGCCGTCTCTAAAACGCTAAAACGGATCACATTAGCTCATCTTTTCGATCGTCGGTCTCACCGTATCGATGCAGTGCCGGTTTTTTTAATCCGTCGTACAATCCTTCAATCTTTTTATTAACCAGTTCTCCCTGTTGGGCGAACAATGAATTACCCTGCAAATCGCTGTCCACCAGAAACGGACCGAAATCCTTAACCCTGAACATCCACATTGCCTGCGCTATCCCCAGCTCATCCAGCCAGTGAACAGCTTCAACCGCCTCCACCCCCCGGCCAAGCAGTGCTCCAGTGCCATATCCCACTGTCGTTAGATATACCGCACCTCTGGGAGCCAGAATATTCTTATAGTCATCTACCGGCATTCCGCCCTTACCGATAATGATTTTGGTATTGGTTAAATCCAGCCATTCTGACAGGTATTTGGAAAACCGGAAGCTTGCGGTAGCGGTAACACCACCGATATGGTAACCGCCATTCTCAACGGGTGCTGCCGCGGGAGAACAATGAAAATTAACGTTGCTGGAGCGGGTCAATCCCGCCGGCAATTGATCACCCTTAACCAGAATTTTGTCATAAACTCCCTCCCTCGCGGTGTAAACGATTCCATTTAAGTAAACGACCGAACCTAGTTCGAGTTTAGCGATGGCTTCCGGCGTTACTGGCAACTCGATGCTCATCTCATCTAACATTTTATGCGCCCTCCCACTGAACGGTTTCACGACGGTGATAGGGTGTAAACCATCTTGGATCCGTCCGGTATTCGATACTGCCGTCGCCGTTGATTCTAGCGGTAGCGCGCCGTGATGATAGACAGAAAGTATGAACACTCACCGGCATTCCTCCAGTATGAGTGTGCCCAACTTCAATATGCAGATCTACCGCCATAGAGGAACCGACAAACCCCATGGGGCCCATTCCGATGCCATTGGCGATGTCCATCAGCTCCAGCTCAAGGTCAGCGATACCGGAATCCGGGTTGCGGTCTCCCACAATTCGCAGACACGCTGCCTGCTTGCCAAGCTGCATACAGGTATCCTTGGAACCACCAATACCCACACCAATAATCGCCGGCTGACAGCACAATCCGCGCTTTCCAAATGATATCAGCGTATCCAGCAGAAAACGTTTTATCCCGTCAACGCCGTCTCCAGGAAAAAGCATCCGGTAATCGGTACCGAACAGTCCTCCTTTGTGAACCGTGGTGATGTCTATCCAGTCAGCATCAGGTTCAAATGACCACTCAACTTCCGGAGAATTGATTCCAACATTATTATTGTGCTCGGTTCTCCACAGCGGATGAACTCGATTGGGTCGCAGCGGCACATCACGGGTCGCTCGCGCGGTTGCCGAGCGCATGGCTCTCTCAATCCCGGTAAACCCACCGTCAAACTTTGCCTTGTCACCAACTTTCACATAATACCGAGGCAAACCGGTATCCGCGCACATCGGCCGTCGATCCCCGGAGGCTGCCTCGTAATTACTGACCATGGTTTTGATAACAAAACCCGACAGTTCTTCAGATTCTTTTTCCGCCACTGACTTGATTCCATTCAGATAATCGTCAGGGATATCGATGGCTGCCTGCTTCATAATTTCATAACTGGCCTGCTCAATAATCGAATTAGAAATCATATTAATTTATCCTTATATTTTCTTTTGACGGAATGATGCGTGTGCTTCTTTTGTTCATGTTTTTGGTTTTGATAGCACATAAACCAGCAAATAGATTATGCCCGGTTAACCGTTGGCGGCGGCGCACCGGCCTCATCGTCAATTAAAGATTCTCCCGGTTTCACTATTGAAAATTCAACCGGCACCATTTCAAGATGAATCTTTTCACCATCCATTTTTATCCGCGTATAAGAAGTTGTATCCAGGTCTCCTGTCTCAGGATAATCTTCCCGGAAATGTGCCCCCCTGGAGTCTTCACGACCCAACGATGCGTCAGTGATTACCTCGCTGACCAACAGCAGGTTTTCGATATTCAACCAATCATGCCAGGTAAGATTAAATGAACGATCTTCGTCGACAATTCCGAATCTCATCAAACCTTGCCGGGTTTCGCCTCTTTTACTTTTTCCAACAACCATGTCTTCCTTGTTTCTAACAATTCCGACATGATCCCACATATCCTCCCACAACCTCTCGCGAAAGCCCAGCAGGTCTTCGCCCTCCGCGGGCAAAGAAACGGGCTGGGTAAAAGGGTATTC
>JAIBDK010000474.1 GCA_024679435.1 Gammaproteobacteria bacterium
CTGAGACTGGTTTATACAGACGACTGGACGGCTAAATTCATATACGGCGGGTTCGTAAAGCTTGCCATCGCCGTAGGTGTGGCGCTATTTCTGGTTAATGTTTCCAAAGGTGCTGGCGTTACTGATCTAGAGCCTTTGCGCTTCTGGTTCAGTCTTATTGCTCACATCTGGGTAATCTACATCACCTGGAACGCCAGAGACGGCTTAACATCCATTATTCTCGGGGACGATGAAGTGCATACCGAGGGTCTGGAAAAAATGGCTGCATGGTGGCCGCCAATCTGCATGGGGATAGTGGCATTCAACTGGCTTTTAATTCAGTTTATTGTCAGCACCGGTAATGATACCCTGACACCGGAACGCGGTGCCATGGCGGTTCTAATGATTGTCATGCTGCCGTTTTTTGACACCATTGTACGCGGCATTTCAGGACATCTGATACCAGAAATGGAAGGTAGCGGCGCCACTGCTGAAAAGGCACAGCTTGAGACGCGATCCTGCTATGTCCGCATCGGCCGGGTTGTCTTGATATCTCTAATTGTATTATTAATTGGCAAACTATGGGGTGTCAGTTTCAGAAATCTTGCTGAAGCAGGAATGGGCGCGCAGATCGCTTCCCAAGGTGTTGGCTTTTTGCTAATACTGGCAGTGGGTTACATGGCCTGGGAAATCACCAATCTAACTATTAACCGTAAGCTGGCCCGCGAGATGGATGCGATGGGCATTGACGAAGACCATGAAGGTGGCGAAGGTGGCGGTGCTGGCCTTACCAGAATGGCAACGATTCTCCCCATCATGGGAGTGACACTTCAGGTAACTATCATCATAATTACGGTACTGCTCGCGCTTAGCCAGATTGGGATCAATATAACGCCCCTGCTTGCAGGTGCCGGAGTACTCGGTCTCGCTATTGGTTTCGGTGCCCAAACGCTGGTTAAGGATATTGTTTCGGGCGTCTTCTTTTTGCTGGATGATGCATTTCGCGCCGGGGAATACGTGGATATTGGTGGCACCGAAGGGACGGTTGAAAAAATATCAATCCGTTCTCTCCAACTACGCGGCGTAACCGGACCTGTGCATGTGGTGCCTTATGGCTCCATATCAAAGCTCACGAATATGAGTCGGGACTGGGTGATCATGAAACTGAAATTCACTATCCCCTTTGATACAGACATTGAAAAAGTGAGAAAACTTTTCAAGAAGATTGGCCAGGAAATGATGGACATTCCGGAACTTGCGGAAAAATTTCTAGCTCCTTTTAAGGGCCAGGGAGCAGCTGATGTCACTGACGTAGGCATCGTAGTGAGAGGCAAATTCACGACTCGACCCGGTGATCAATGGGAAATCAGAAAACAAGTTTATAACCGGGTACAAAAAGCATTTGAGGAAAATGGAATTGAGTTTGCTCGAAAAGAAGTGCGGGTAACCATGCCGGATGATATTGACACTAAACACTTAAGCGAAACCCAGATAAATTCGATTAAGGCGGTAGCCAGTGAAGCAGCGGAAACACCACCAGAAACCAAAAAGTAATTATTTTTGAAAATTAGCGCAATGATCCGTGCCGTATCTAATTAGAAGCAAACAGACTTAACTGATTAAAAATCAGAAAGCTCATCCATACATAATATGAACAACGCCCCCATCGTCAGTATTCTGATTCCGATTTTTAATGAAGAAAATTACATTGAGCATTGTCTTGACTCTATTACGCAGAACGACTATACATGAGAGGTGCTGAAAATAATCGTTATCGATGGCAGGAGGAAATCAACCGAGTTCACCAGCCGGCCTCAAGATCTTTCCTACTCGTCTTTCCCA
>JAIBDK010000119.1 GCA_024679435.1 Gammaproteobacteria bacterium
CGGGTTCGGTGGGAGTTGTCAAACAGGTTATCCAGTCAATACAGAGTGCGTGACTGGACTCAGGAACATGCTAACTTTTTCCGCGCTCTTGAAATAGAAAAACGCGTGGTGTTTATTGTGTTGTTGCTGATAATCGCGGTTGCAGCGTTTAATATTGTTTCGACGCTGGTGATGATTGTGACGGACAAGCAATCGGATGTGGCTATCCTGAGGACTCTGGGTATGAGTCCGGGCAGTGTCATGAAAGTGTTTATGGTTCAAGGCGCATTTATTGGAATTGTGGGTACGCTGGCTGGTAGTGTTTTCGGAGTGATAACCGCCCTGAATGTCGAAACACTCATTCCCGCCATTGAGCGCTTTTTTGATACTCAGTTGTTCCCGGCAGACGTGTATGTGATTAGTGATTTTCCGGCGGAAATGAAATGGTCAGACGTTTCCCGGGTTGTGATTTCGGCACTGGTTATGAGCTTTCTTGCGACATTATATCCGGCCTGGCGCGCCTCCAGAGTAGAGCCGGCGGAAGCGTTGCGTTATGAATAGTACTGTAATGAATGAAAATACTGAGACTGGCCCAGTCATTCAGTGCCGAAATGTCTGCAAATCATTCTCTGAAGGCGGGCTTAGTGTTGATGTGCTCAATCAGATTGAACTAGAAGTTAATAAAGGGGATCAGGTTGCAATCGTAGGAACTTCAGGCAGTGGAAAGAGTACGCTGCTGCACATACTTGGAGGGCTTTCGGAGCCGACCAGCGGTTCAGTTTTGATCGAGGGGCAGAATATCAATGGTCTTTCCCAGAAAAAACGCGGCGATTTGAGAAACTCCGCGCTTGGCTTCGTTTATCAGTTCCACCATTTGCTACATGAATTTACTGCGCTTGAAAATGTAGCCATGCCGTTGTTGATCAGAAAACAGGATGACACCGATGCATTTAATCAGGCGAGTGATATATTGCATAAGGTTGGTTTAGCAAGCAGGATGAAGCACAAACCCGGGGAGCTATCGGGCGGAGAACGCCAAAGAGCAGCGATAGCCAGAGCAATGGTTAGTAAACCGAAATGCATAATGGCTGACGAGCCTACCGGAAACCTGGACGGCAAAACGGCCGAATCTATCCATGCCCTGATGCTTGAATTGAATCAGGATATAGGCACCAGTCTTATCGTAGTCACCCATGATATGACCTTGGCTCGTCGAATCGGCAAAGTAATTCGGATTGAAAACGGCTCATTAATTCACGAATAAACTTTATAGTGTGGTTTCAGCAGATGTGTTGCAACTAATCCGCACTCTATGTATCTGTTCGGAGATGATGGTTGTGATATCCGTTCTCTTTTTGCGACCATGGCTCCACAACATTGTGCCTCGAACATAACCCCGTTGCCGGCACTTGGGAAATTCAGGCACAACCCCATATCCTGCCTATGGATTTAAAATTTGTGTACCAAAAAATGAACGATAGTATCGAAACTGAAGTTATCCCTGAAATATCTTCTGATATTGTTACCGACATAGCCAGAGCTGAAGATGTGCTTCCCACCGTCCTTCATATTCTGCCGCTAGAAAAAAAGCCGTTTTTCCCGGGTCAGGTGCTTCCGATTGTTCTGGATGCCGAAAGATGGGGGGTGGCATTGAAAGAAATCCACAAGTCTGGACAGGGCAATGTAGGCGTTGTTTTTACTGATGGAGCGGCGGTTGGTAAAGTTAAAGTAAAAGATTTTCGTTCAGTGGGAACAGTCTGCAAGATTCATCAGATTGAACAGCATGACAAGCAGTTTCATGTTGTGCTCGCTGGAATGCAGCGGTTTGAGATTACCGGCTGGGTATCGCGTAAGATGCCCTTTACTGCCAAAGTAAAGTATTACCCGGAACTCAACATCAGGGAAACGACCGAAATTAAGGCTTACACCACAGCCATTGTAAACACCATCAAGGAATTGTTGCCGCTCAATCCTATGTATGGTGAAGAGTTGAAAATTTTTCTAAATTATTTCGGCACCGGAGAACCATCCCGTCTGGCCGATTTTGGTGCGAGCCTGACTACGGCGGATGCCCGTGATTTGCAGGATATTCTGGAAACGATCAAATTATTGCCGAGGATGGAGAAAACCCTGGTTTTGCTGCAGAAAGAACTGGAAATTGCTCAGGCCCAGACTGATATCCGGCAGCATATTGAGGGCGAAATTACCCAGCATCAAAGGGAAATGTTCCTTCGCGAGCAACTGAAATTTATTCAAAAAGAGCTCGGAATTTCCAAGGATGATAGAGAGTCTGAACTGGATACTTTCATTGAGAGGCTAGATGGTCTTGTCGTTCCCGAACACGCTCAACTGCGTATCGATGAAGAACTGGATAAAATGGCCATGCTCGAAAGAGGATCACCAGAGTATACGGTTACCCGAAATTATCTGGACTGGTTAACCAGTGTGCCTTGGGGAAAATACACCAAAGATTCTCTTAACCTGAAGCGAGCGGCAGAAATTCTGAACCGAGATCATGAGGGACTTGATGAGGTTAAGGAGAGAATTCTTGAGTTTATTGGTGTCGGTAAAATGAAAGGCGAAGTTGCCGGTTCAATTATGTTGTTAGTCGGGCCGCCGGGAGTGGGTAAAACGTCTCTGGGAAGGTCAGTTGCCAATGCACTCGGCAGGGAGTTCTTTCGTTTTTCTCTGGGCGGAATGCGCGATGAGGCTGAAATAAAAGGACATAGACGGACTTATATCGGTGCCATGCCGGGTAAATTCTTGCAGGCTTTGCGGGAATGCAAGACCGCTAATCCTGTGATCATGCTGGACGAGATTGACAAAATTGGCGCTTCATTCCAGGGAGACCCCGCATCCGCATTGCTAGAAGTGCTGGATCCGGAGCAGAACCGGGAATTTTTGGATCACTATCTTGATGTCCGGGTAGACCTTTCCAAGGTTTTGTTTATCTGCACCGCCAACCAGCTTGATACGATACCGGGGCCGTTACGCGATCGGATGGAAGAAATACGTTTATCCGGTTATCTGGCGGCTGAAAAAGTTGCCATTGCGCGAAAACATTTGCTGCCCAGACAATTGCAGAAAGTTGGATTGAAAGCCAAAGGTCAGCTAAGAGTTGACACCGCTGCTATAAGAAAGATAACCGAGCAATATGCCCGGGAAGCCGGTGTGCGACGACTCGAGAAGTATCTGGGCACGATTTCTAGAAAGGCCGTTATGAAACTGTTGAAACGTAACAAGGCACCCGTTCATGTGACCGTATCAAATTTAGAAGAATTTTTGGGTAAGCCGGTGTTTACAGGTGATGATAGAATTTCAGGAGTGGGTGTGGTTACCGGATTTGCGTGGACCGCTATGGGTGGTGCAACGCTGGCGGTGGAAGCGACGAGAAGCCATGGCTTTAATCGTGGTTTCAAGCTTACCGGACAATTAGGTGATGTCATGAAAGAATCTGCCGAAATCGCCTATAGCTATGTTATTGGAAATCCCGAACTGCTCGATGTCGATCTGGATTTTTTTAAAGACTCCATGATTCATCTTCACGTGCCGGCAGGGGCGACGCCCAAAGACGGACCTAGCGCCGGGGTTACTATGACGTCTGCGCTTATCTCCCTGGCCAGGGGTAAAGAAGTCAAAAAGGCATTGGCGATGACCGGTGAAATATCTCTTACCGGACAGGTATTGCCCGTGGGCGGAATTAAGGAAAAAGTGATTGCTGCGAGACGGGTCAAGATACGCAATTTGATACTGCCAGAGGCAAATCGTGGCGACTTCGAGGAATTACCGGGCTACATAACTAAAGGAATAAAGGTTAATTTCGTGTCTCATTATGAACAGGTATTGAAGTTCATTTTCTAGCTAATGCGTGCTCCCTGAATTGGGTCGTCGGTATCTATGCGCTTTGTTTTTTGATTAAACCCTGTCAGACGATTTCGTGTGCAAAACGGGTGGCGATTTAAAACGATACGCAACCTTTTGTATCCTTCTTAATTAAAGGCGCTATTTGCAATAAATCTGACGGCAAACATTGGTACACTTTGAAGTCGCTTTTGGAGATATGTAATAAGTATATGGGTTGTCAGTATTATGATTGTGTAGAGGGTGGTGCGGGTTCTTTTACCGTTGCCATGCCGAAATATACGTTTGGCCGTGGATGTCTGTCTGAAGCGGGTATTCGCGCTGCCTCCCTGGGAATGAGACAGGTTGCTTTGTTTACGGATCCCATGCTTTTGTCTGGCTCCTATGTTGAAACGGTGATCCTGGCCTTAAAAGCAAGTGGGATAACTGTTGATGTGTTTTCGGATATTCGTATTGAGCCTGATGATGATACGGTTATTCTGGCATCCCGATTTCTGGCTCAGGGCAGTTTTGACGGCGTGGTGTCAGTTGGTGGTGGTTCGGTCATTGATACTGCGAAAGCGGCTATGGTTTATGCGCGGTACCCAGCACCTTTCAACGATTATTTCGGGGCGCCCGTGGGTCCCGGAAAGCCGGTTCCCGGTCCCATATTACCGCATTTGGCCTGTCCAACTACTTCAGGAACCGGCTCTGAATGTACGTCAGTAGCGGTGATCAGAGTGAACAGTCTTAATACCAAATTTGTTCTCGGCAGCCCCTGGTTGCTGCCGGAAGAGGCGTTGGTTGATCCTTCTGTCTGTGATTCTCTGCCCGGTAATGCCGTTGCCTCCACCGGGTTTGACCTTTTGTGCCATGCTATCGAATGTTACACCGCCAAAGCCTATACCCGGTGGGAAAAGGTTGCTGATCCTTTATCAAGAACGATGCTTCAGGGTGCTAATCCCTGGAGTGATATGTCAGCTCGCAGAGCGCTTGAAATTGCGGATCAATATCTGGTCAGAGGGGTTGTCGATCAAGCCGATCAAGAAGCGCGTGATGCACTTATGTTTGGGGCTTCGCTCGCAGGAATGGCTTTTGGTAATTCTGGAACCCATTTGCCTCACGCCATGTCTTACGGCGTTACTCATTTAATGAACGACATCACCACTGAAGGCTATCAGGTTGCCTCACCGTTTATACCGCATGGTATTAGTGTTGCGGTTAGTGCCCCCGCGATCTTCAGGTACCTTGCGGATGCGCAGCCTGAGCGTCATCTTGAGGCCGCCGGATATCTGGGGGCCAGTGATATTGACGCTTCTCCAAATGAGGCCGGTGAGGTGGTTGCTTGCAGAATTATTCAATTGATGAAAGACGCCGGTTTACCTAATGGAATTGGTGGGGTAGGATTTTTGGAGGGTGATGTAAAAGCACTTGCCGAATCATCTTTCCGCCAAAAACGTGCAATCGCTAACGCACCAAGGGTTGCTTCTCTTTCAGATATGGAAGAAATCTATGCATCTGCAATGAGTTATTGGTAACGTTGCCCCAGATGTTCAAGCCATCCGTGGGGATGTTTGTTTTGCGGGTCGTGGTGCGTCCAGTGAACCACGCCTCCTTTCTCGTTCCATTCGTATTCCCCGTTGAAAGTCACGCGATCACCTTTTCGAATCACTTCGATTCTCGGTGCGAGATCGATATTGTGGGCAATTAAAATTGTGTGACCATCGGTGAGTTTAACCAGAAATTTCTGGTGCCGACTCCCATCATTATCGTCGGGTAAAACTGCAATGACGATGCCATTTCCCTGAACCTGAGAATTGCTGAGTCGGTTTGATATGGCATATTCCAGCGACGAGCCGGCATATTCAGTTTGAATGGAATTGGTATGCTTGTCGTAAAAATACGAGCCCGCGATAACCAGCACGATTAGAATCAGCCGGAGCAGTTTGTTCCTGGTAAGTTTTTTGTTAAGGTTCACGTTTTTGCGTTTTAAGATTTTGTTTGAATTTCTAGTAGAAAAAGTATAAACCATTCAGAATCGTCTGTTGCTTTTTCGATCGCTCAATCTGTTTATTTTATTTATTATTTCTTTCAGGGTATTTGCACATTGTCACTGAAAAACTGTATCCACTGGATCTTTGATATGGACGGAACCTTAACGATTCCGGTCCATGACTTTGAGGAGATTCGTGCCCGTCTCGGCATGCCCTCTGGGGTGCCTATTCTCGAAGCAATTGACGCAATGCCGCCTGATCAAGCGAAGAGAACTACTCAGGAGTTGCATGATCTCGAGATGGAGCTGGCCTATCTGGCAAAACCACAGCCTGATGCCACCTTGGTTCTTGATGCATTAACGGCAGAGGGAAAAAAGCTGGCTATTCTGACTCGGAACGGAGAAGAAATAGGTAAAGCCACTTTGAAAGCTGCGGGGCTCGATCACTATTTCGCCGAGGAAATGCTGATAGGAAGGGAAACCTGTGCGCCGAAACCACAACCCGATGGCGTACATCATTTGTTAGAGCTGTGGGGCGCAGACAAATCAAACACAGTCATTGTTGGCGATTACCTTTACGATATTCAGGCTGGGTTCGATGCGGGTATTTACACGGTTCATTTTGATTCTCAGGGGCTTTTTCCCTGGCCTGAATATACGCATCACCGAATCACTCGACTGGGGGATATTAATTCCCTCTATTAGGATATTTTTCTCGATTAACGTCACTTTGCTTTATTTTTATGGTTAAGATCTCCGGCTAAAAAGCCCCCGGACTGCCGGGCCCAGAGTTTCGAATACAGTCCGCCTTTAACGAGTAAGTCATCATGGCTACCTTGTTCAATAATTTTTCCTTCATCCATGATGATGAGCCGGTCCATCTGAGCGATTGTGGAGAGTCGATGGGCGATGGCGATAACGGTTTTTCCTTTCATTAACTGGTATAGACTTTCCTGAATAGCAGATTCCACCTCTGAATCCAGTGCGCTAGTAGCTTCATCAAGAATTAAAATGGGAGCATTCTTCAGCAAAACCCGGGCGATGGCAATACGCTGACGTTGTCCTCCGGATAATTTCACCCCGCGCTCGCCAACGTGTGCTTGATAGCCTTTCCTGCCTTTGAAGTCTTCGAGCTCCAGAATAAAATCATGGGCACGTGCCTGTTTTGCAGCTACAACAATAGATGCGTCATTTTCACCATCATTGCCGTATCGAATGTTGTCGAGCACCGAACGATGTAACAGGGAAGTGTCCTGGGTAACCATTCCAATACTCGATCTGAGGCTGTCCTGGCTCACTGTTTTGATATCCTGACCATCTATGAGAATTGCACCTTTATTTAATTCA
>JAIBDK010000106.1 GCA_024679435.1 Gammaproteobacteria bacterium
AATGTCTTTCATGCAAAAACTTATAACATTAATTAGCATTGATGGGGTTCTGGATGATGAGCTTGATGATTTTTATCGGGCTCTCCATGTTACTTTTCCTGAAATTAAAACACGTTAGTTTGCTTCAATTAATATTTTTATGACCCTTCCGTTTAAACTGTAGAAAAAATGTAATGCCCTAAGGAGATTCAAAATATGCTAGTGCTAAAATTTGGATTTGTTGTTGGCCTGTTGGGGTTGATGCAAGCTGCCAATGCAGAAGAAGTGAAGACAAAGAAAGTTGATGGTTTTGGTGGAATCATTGCGGAAAACTATAATGATTCTAAAGAGTGGTGGCCACCAGAAAAAAAGCCTAACAAAGATGCTCCTAACATCATTATTTTCTTGCTCGATGATGTAGGCTTCGCCCAGGTAGGCAGTTTTGGAGGTCTGATAAAGACTCCGAATTATTCAACAAGTCTGCCTAGAGTATTCAGAGGAAATCTCAGAACACCCCAAATACGTCCGCTAACGGGAAATTAGCCGGTTTCAAGTGCACGGGCCGCCGATGTTCAGACGACCTGATCTTGAGACGCTATCCTTTGTCCTTCAGAGGCTTATTTTCCTTAGAATTTAAGAATAGGTGAATTGTTCGACAATAACTAAAAGACGCGTAAGCTGTTTGAAAGCGATGTTTGAGTGTTTGCGAATAGTTACCCCATTTCGACAGACAATTCTGTGAATATCGGCTCTAAGCTCTAAGTTCTAAAGTTTTAATGTGGTTTGCTGTTGTCTTTATCTTTATAAGTTACGCGCAGATTGCTAATATCTCCATTGTCGCTTAAACATTGAATTTTCGATGGTCCGTTCAAACTTAAGCGTTCTATTTTCAAGAGTGTTGATTTAGCTTTAAACAGATCAATTAGTTAACAGTCTAATATATCGGTACGCCTCAATGATCACCCAATCTATACGAAACTTTCTCGAA
Source organism: Gammaproteobacteria bacterium (assembly GCA_024679435.1). Classification (GTDB taxonomy): domain Bacteria; phylum Pseudomonadota; class Gammaproteobacteria; order Arenicellales; family Poriferihabitantaceae; genus JAIBDK01. The sequence continues at coordinate 968 of JAIBDK010000106.1, forward strand.
AAAGAAACCGCGGGCGGAATTCTGCTGGTGGTGGCGGCTGTTCTGGCCCTTATTTGCGCCAATTCGCCTTTGGCTGAACACTACAACAAGTTGCTTAGCGTCACAGGTGAGTTACGAATTGAAGATTTCAGTGTTGCTAAACCGGCATTGCTCTGGATTAACGATCTTTGGATGGCAGTTTTCTTTTTTCTGGTAGGGCTTGAACTGAAGCGTGAATTGGTTGAAGGTGAACTTTCGAATCGCAGTCAGCTTATACTGCCACTAGCCGGGGCCCTTGGTGGAATGGTGGTTCCTGCGGCATTTTATATTTGGTTTAACCATAATGATGATATTGCGATGCAGGGTTGGGCTATACCTATGGCGACAGACATAGCATTTGCCCTGGGCGTGCTTGCGTTGCTGGGAAGTCGAGTACCTATTGCGCTTAAAGTGTTTTTGACCTCTTTAGCTATTGTGGACGATATCGGTGCCATCGTTATTATCGCTATTTTCTACAGTGGTAGTCTGTCACAAATATCGCTTTTCGTGGCTGTGGCTTGTCTTTTGGTATTGTATTTTATCAACAAGCGTGGTGTAGCAGACATCCCTACTTATCTGTTTATTGGTGGAATATTGTGGCTTGCAGTCCTTAAATCGGGGGTGCATGCAACTTTAGCGGGTGTTGTTCTGGCACTGTTTATCCCACTTACAGATTCAAAGCGACCGGGGTTTTCTCCGGCGAAATATATGGAACATAGTCTGCATCCGATTGTTGTGTATTTTATTCTTCCTGTATTTGCATTTGCCAATGCCGGGGTAAATCTTGAAGGGGTTTCTTTTTCTTCGCTTTTTGAGGACGTCCCATTGGGTATTATTTCTGGTTTGTTTTTTGGGAAACAGATCGGTGTGTTCTTTTTCTGCTGGGCAGCGATAGCTCTGGGTTTGACGCGTATGCCGGTAGGTTTAAACTGGAAGACTCTTTACGGCACAGGTATTCTATGTGGAATTGGATTTACCATGAGTTTCTTCATAAGCGGCCTTGCGTTCGAACAAGTGAACGGGGGGAACCTAATGGATGACAGGTTGGGTATTCTTTCAGGTTCAGTGCTCGCAGGCGTGGTGGGTTACGTGTATTTGAATTTTGTGTTACCAAAAAAGTAATTTAGGGTTTTGAGAAATGGGTAACTCACAGCCCGTTTGAAATTTCGTCAGTTAGCACTTCCCAATTTAGTAACGCCAGACTTGGTGCTGAAAGGCGTTACACTGAAATTAATGATTTTCGATAGTTTTGTTGAGGTATTCATCCATGAATTGTGCATCAACAGAAGTTAACTTGACGGCTCCACGAGAAATAATGGGTTTTTATCAGGTTAGGTGTACTCCGTTAGTCGAAGTTGGACTAACTCGCCTGATTGGCTGCGAGGCTGTCAGATTTTTGCAGGTTTAGTCCCCAAATGAACCACGAAACGAGAAATCCCACTTTATGCCAATTGTATAGATATCCCCTTGAAGCGATCCATCACTATCGAGCCCTTCATTAACCCTTACGTTTGCAAAGATCATTCTCCGAAACTCATCATAGGAGTATCTCAATCCAGCCATTGCATATCTAATCCGATAATCTCCTGTTTGACTTTGGTCCGAATCGGGCTCAAGTATGTTATATCCTCCAATCAACCAAACTCGATCGGTTAACTTGTACTGTCCATAAAGCTCACTTCCCCAACCATCAAAATACATTCCCTGATCGGTAGTTTCATGGTTCTCCATTTTCGCCACCACCATTCCTGCATACCAACGCTCTCCAAACTTTCGAGCACCAACTAGAAATGACCGCGAGGAACCCGTTAATCCTATACTTCGTAACAACTGATCATTGTTGAGATCGATTTCAGCATAGTTGTAAGCCACGCCCACCGTAAGGTTCCTGCGAGTGGTCATTACGGAACTAATACCAATCGCGGTTCCGTACTTCTCACCACCACCAAAAGGAATTTTATTACCGTGCTGGATCTGAAGGTTCAGTTCGAGTGGTTTAAACATATCCTGCGACAGAAAATCTAATGACATTTTGGTCTGTAACACTTCATCTGCGCGGCCTGTTCCGGTGGAGCCTCCATCCGACTGGGCGTTAAATACCCCTGCAGCGTCGCCGCCTGCTCCCATGAAACGATCTGTGAATGATCCTATTTCGTAGTAAGTCGACCAATTTTTACCGGCAATGATTTTGGATCGAGGCGTTTCCATGCCGACATAGCCTAGCCGTTTAAAAACTGAATCCTTGAATTCATCAGCACTAACACTGGAGTCCAGACTGTCTAGCAGATTAAAGCCGGTTTCATAACGAGCGAACAGGTTAGATTTGTCTAAAACTTTCCGATCCATATTGAATCCAATACGTGAACTGCCGTCTTCCCAAGCGCCATCAGAATCTTGGCCTCTGTAACGCACGCGAAAGCTCCCATACAATTCAAAGTTAGTTGATCGAGGTTCGTCAACCGACGCCGCTTCCTGTGATTCAACGTCCTGCTCTACTTCACTGGAAGACAAGGGATCTTCATCGGCTGTTAGTTCACGTACTTCAATATCGCTCGGAGTATCCCTCCCGTTTTGTTTAGTCTCTGAGTCTTGCTGCGCATATGCCTGGGACCCGGACAGCGAGAGCAATAAAATGAGAAGGCGCGAGTAATTCATGATCTACGCATTTCAGATTCTGGTTTTGAGGTTGAAAAGGCACAGTGATTCAAACTAAAAAGCGCGTAAAGTTTATCTTAAAAAGCAATTTTATGCGTCTGGTAGCATCAACTTCTGCGGTTAAAATAGACCTTCCTGGCGGATGAGATCGCGGACTCGGTAGAAGGTTGCTCAGGTTAGACACGACGGGAAATACAATTTTATTGTTTTCTCGGGACTGTCAGGTTAACTGAATTTAACTCCGACATTGGGAGACGAGACAAAATTGTGATACAAAAATAGGGAAAATGTGGGATTCAGAAATGTATTTTGATCGCTCAGGGCTTAGTAGTTTCCCTTAAGCGCCTCGTTGAGAATATCCTTGTCCAGGCACAGATCCGCCACCAACTTCTTCAAACGGGCGTTCGCCTTCTGAAGTTCTTTCAACCGTCGCGCCTGATTAATCTGTAGTCCGCGGTACTCCTTGCGCCAGCGGTAATAGGTTTGTTCGAAGAACCCCAGGTTTTTGCATGCCCGGGCTGTGGTTTAGCCTTGCCCTACCTCTATTTCCACAAGGCGCAGCAGTTTAATGATCTCTTCGGGTGTGTCTCGCTTGTTTGGCATTTCTGGCCTCCTCGGTCGGTCCAGTTTAAGTCAAATAACTAACTTAAAACATGGATCCGGTTTGTGGGGCAGATCAAATCATCATGGTCTATTAGCCTATAACCTGGTAGATACAAGGGAGTTAGCCCAATAAAAAACCCCTGAACCGTTAAGTATCAGGGGTTTGAATATGGTGGGGCGTGCGGGGTTCGAACCCACGACCACCTGATTAAAAGTCAGATGCTCTACCAGCTGAGCTAACGCCCCAAATTTTCCGATCTGTGTAATTCTGCTATCTGCAGGCACTGGGCGGAGGCGGGATTATCCTGATATGCGCTATCCGTGTCAAACATATTATCCCTGAAATCCCATTCCAAAACACTGATATCACGAGCAAACAGATGCTATAGCGAAATTTATATTCGAAGGTCCATAAAATCGGGCTTACTGAATAGTCTGCTCTATTCTCCGCAGCCGGGTCTGCGCTGAAACGGTAACTTGATGCCCCGGAAATCTAGCCAGAATATCCCGAAATGTTTCCGCTGCATCGTCATAAGCTCCGATGTCATATTGAATATAGCCTATTTTTAACAGCGCTTCAGGAACTCTCTGACTATCCGGATATCGACTGACCACCGTGCGAAATCCGGTCAGGGCATATTCAAACTCACGATTCACATAACGGGCTTCCGACATCCAGTAATAGGCATCATCGGCCAGCTGGCTGGTAGGCCAGGTATTTACCAGATTCTCGAATCCCAAAATGGCATCCTCGTAGCGGCTTTGTTTCAACAAATCGAAGGCCTGCTCATAAGCATTCTGCTCGTCAAGGGTAACCGAACCGTTTAGCACAGGCGCAGGAACCACCGCAGCGGTTGTCTGGGAGGAATCAACATTTGTGTTATTAGTGCCACCGGACCCTGTTGCGGCTTCTCCGCCCCCCACCACAACCTGCGTAACAGTGCCATCAGGTTGTTGAGCGGAATTGGTGCCATCTACAGCAACCTGTTCGCCGGTTTCAGGATCCGTCTGAGACTCGCTTCCCTCTGCTAATGGCGATAGTACCCTTTGATTTCTCTCCAAATCGACAAGACGGCGATCAAGGTCCTGAAACAAATCCTGCTGACGGCGCTTTGAGTTCTCTGTCTCAAACTGGAGTTCTTCTATCGTATTTCGCAATAACTTAAGCTCCTGCTCAATCTCATCAAGCTGGTCAAGTGCTCTTAGCACTTCCTGATTTTGCGGCGGTTGGGGTGCCGTTACGACTTCAACCGGGGCTTCAGAGCTCGGCGCTGAGAGACAGCCCGTCAGCAAAACAGTGGCTGATAAAACACTGATAAAAATTACTCGTCTATTCATTACACGATTCATTACACGATTCATTGCATGATCAAATTAAAGTGTACACACCTTCCCACAGCAATTTCAGACATCAAAACAACGTAGGTGAATTCTGATCACAGATAAATGTCACCGCGCCGGGTCACGGGGTGAGCCGGCGCAACATGGGCTGACCAATCTACTGATAAAGTATTTCCACTCGACGATTCAGGCTCCATGCACTTTCATCGCTACCCAGCGATACCGGACGTTCTTCACCGTAGGAAATATTTTGAATTCTGCTTGCACTGACACCCAGAGCCTGCATCAGATTAGCAACTTCTTTGGCACGATCTTCACCAAGCGCAAGGTTATATTCCCGGGTTCCACGTTCATCTGCATGGCCTTCCAGAATCACGCCCACGCCACTGGCATTGGCACTGCTAAGATACTGCGCGTGAGCCTGAACAACCGCCTCACTTTCCAGGGTTAATGAACTACTATTATATTCAAAATAAATAACCCGACTGTTTAGCAACTCGGCGTTGGCACCGCTACTTCCATCCAGACCCGATGTACTCGAAGATCCGTCTCCGGATAAACCAGACGAACTGGCACCCAGACTACTGTCAACCGCCTCTACGTTGACATCTTCTTCCACCGACTTGCGCCCACCACAGGCCGCAAGGGCAAATGATGCCACCAGAACAATGATTAAAGACCGAATATTTCGCATAATTTATTTCCTCTACAGTTTACGATTGAATGGAGACCATGCAGGTTCCCTAACGGAACCCCCCTGGAATTTAAGCGTCTGTTGCACCTGCCCGTCTGCAGATACCGTCGCCAAAACGTTTCGACCCGCTTTCTGGGTTGCATACATTATCATTTCGCCATTGGGTGCAAATGATGGAGATTCATCATTGATGGTACGGGTTAATTCCCGAACGATTCTATCGTTAAAGGAGTATATCCCAACTTTGTATCCGTTACCCTGATTGGTTATCAACACGATCGTTTTGCCGTCAGGCGCATAAGATGCCCCGGCGTTATACTTTCCCTGAAAAGTCATTCTCTGAGCTTGCCCCCCGGCAACAGAAATCTTATAGATCTGAGGGCCGCCGGAACGTCCCGATGTGAAAATAATAGAGCCACCGTCCGGAGACCAGGCGGGCTCCGTGTCTATTGCAGTATGACGGGTCAAACGCCGAAGCGCCGAAGTCGCTACGTCAAACACATAAATCTCAGGATTACCATCCTTCGACAACGTAAGGGCAATTTTCCTGCCATCGGGCGACCAGGCGGGCGCACTATTAATGCCTTCAAATTCGGCCACCCGACTGCGTTTTCCAGTCCAGACATCCTGAACGTAGATCATGGAACGGCGTTTCTCGAAAGATACGTAGGCAATTTTATTGCCATCCGCAGACCAGGCAGGGGACAGTATTGGTTGGCTAGATTCAAGAACTGTCCTGGGGCCGAAACCGTCTGAATCGGCCACCCGAAGAAAGTATTGACGACTCGGTTCAGCGCCCTGAACCGTCACGTAGGCGATTCGGGTATCGAAAGCACCGACCTTTCCGGTCAGCTTCTGATAAATAATGTCACTGATCTGATGGGCAACCTTCCGCATCTTGGTGGCGGGCACAATAAACTTCTGACCGACCAGTTGCTGCTCACGAAAAACATCAATCAATCGGAATCGCACTTCATACTGATTATTTCCAATATTGATCACCTTTCCCACCACCATAGCCTCAGCCTTAATTAACCGCCAGTCCTTGTACTGCACCGATTTAAGGTCGTGGGGCTGACTCAATTGGGATGAACGCGGAATCGTCTCAAAACGCCCGCTAAAGCCGAGGTCGGATTCGATAACGTCCGCCAATTGGGTTTCACCCTGACTCACACCGTCCATGGAAAACGGCACGATAGCGATGGGAATGCCCGCTGTGGTCCCCTGGTTAACCTCAATAGTCAGCACCGCGTGGCTCGGCAACGTGTAACAAATCGCAACCAGCAACATAAGAGTTTGTAATAAATATCGCGCTTTACTTAACATTCTAAAAATCATCCGGATTAAACAGTAGGTCA